>JBBQLF010000165.1:0-8356 GCA_038327695.1 Bryobacterales bacterium | reverse complement strand
GGCGAAGACCCACGAGTTGTAGTAGTCATACGCCGAGCCCTTGAACCCGTCGTTGTACCATCCGCTGTCGCCGGTGGCCATGGCGTCCAGCACTTTCAGATCGGCCAGCATGAAGGCCTCGTCGCTCTGGAACAACGGCCACTTCTCCGCCAGCCGCATGCGCACGGCCAGGTTGACGGCGGTGAACCAGGCCCAGTTGTTGTTGCGCACCGGCACCTGCGTGCAACTGGTCAGCCACGCCGATACGTTCTTACGTTCGGCTTCACTCAGCGCCGGCAGGATCACGTCCCGAGCCACCCACAGGCTCCACGCAACGATGGACGACTCTACTTGCCGCTGGTTGCTGACGCCCGCGTTCGACGCCTGCCAATAGTCCGCATGGGCTGGATTGCAGCCGTTTTTGAAAGCCTGGATAAGCGCGTCTGTCACGCCGGAGTCCGGCCCGCGCTTACCCACAGCCCACGCCGCCATGGCCGGCAACATGCGCGTGACGCCCGTCGCGCTCAGTCCGGACTTCGCCAGGAAGTTCTTTGTGATGGTCGCCCCGGGATACTCCACCACCGCCATGCTGGGCGACGTTCTGGCTGCGTTGGTCAGGAAGCCGCGGGTCACGTCCAGGAACAGGGTGGTCACCTGCTCCATGGGCGGAGGTGGCGGCGGAGGCGGCTGGTTCTTGCCGGGTTTCTTCTTCTGGGCGGCTAAGGCGGTGGTTGGTAGCAGTGTTAGAAAATCGCGTCGATGCAGACTCATACAGCCAGAATTATGGCGCAATCGTCAGCCGCTTGCTGGCCTTGCGGCCCATGGTGCCGTGGGCCGTGAGCGTGTATTCGGTCTTCTCCTTGGGGATCGCAGAGAAGCACCCCTGTAGCAGTTTCCAGGCGGGAAACGCCGGCGGCTGAATAGCCACCAAGTCTGCGTTCCAGGTGGCGAAGCAGATCAGGTGCACCGTGCCGTCCCTGGTGGCACTGGTGCTTCGCACGTTGAAGTACTCGATCTTCGGGCCGCGCATCGGATCCGGCCGGACTTTCAGTTCGAACGATTCGGTCACCACCTGGCCGGTGCCGTCCTCGGCTGTCAGTGTGTAGCGGGTATCTTTGACGGGCGCCGCCTCCAGGCAACGGTTGAACGTCGGCTTCAGTTCACTGATGGGCGGGTCGATCCGCACGCTCTTGGCGTTCTGGACGCCAAAGCAGATACTGGCCGTCTCGCCCTCGTCGAGGATGCCCGGCGTGCCGTAGAACGAAATGATCTTGAGGCCCTTGGACGGATCCACCCAATCGAAAGCCACCGGCCGCTTGGGCGGCTCAGGCGCAAGACGCGCCGCACGCCAGCGCAGCAGGTGCGGCATGCCGCCCAACAGCAGCCAGGCGAACACCACCAGCATCAGCAGATTCGCGATCTGCACCCAATCCTGCCACCGCTTCATGTGGCTATAGATGCCGTTTTACGCGAATAGTTCCTGCGCCCGCGTCAGGCGGTCTTTCACCTGCACCCCGTTGGGGCACCTGACGGCGCAACCGGTGCAATCGCCGCAGCGTACGGCCTGCGCCTGGGCCGGCATTGTCTGGAAGTTTTCGCGCGCCAGAGCGAACTCGCCATAGCCTTCCGAGTACGTCAGGTACCGCAGCATGTCGGACACGGGCAGCCCCTGCGGGCACACGCCGCGGCACGTTCCGCACATCCGGCAGTAGAGCGGCGAGATCTTCTCCAGGTGCGCGGCCAATACCTGCGAGTCCTCGCTGCGATACGGCTCGCGCATGGCTCGCAGATTCTCTTCCAGTTGATCGTTGTCCTTGATGGAAGGGATGGCCGTGTGGACGTACGGCACGCGCAAGGACCACTTCAGCGCCGCCAGCGCCGCGCCCGGCCGCTGCATCGCCGCCTTGGCGCGGTCATAGTCGTAGCTGCGGTCCAGCTTCATGGACCCCGCCATCACCTTCATGGCCACTACGCCGATGCCGGCGTCGTGGATCGACTTCACCAGCGGCTCCATTGTCTGCGCCATCGCGAAGTTGTACGTGGTCAGGATCACGTCTATGGATCCGGTCTTGATGGTGGCCGGAATCACCTCCGCGTGGCCGTTGTGCAGGCTCAATCCGGCGAACCGGATCTTGCCCTCCTTCTTCGCGATCTGCTGGGCCTCCAGCGCCTCCTCCGTGATCTGCGCCGGGGTGTCCTTGGAGTGCAGATACCAGATGTCGATGTGGTCTGTCTGCAACTCGCGCAGCGTCGTCTCCAGGTCCTTCAGGGCGGTGGCCTTGTCGCCCGCCTTCGTCTTGCTGGAGATGATCACCTTCTGCCGGTGGGGCTTCAGCACGTTGCCCACCATGCGCTCATTGTTGCCGCTGGTGTAGACGCGCGCCGTATCGAACAGGTTGATCCCCATGTCGACGGCGCGCTCAATCACGGTGGCGTCGGACGTCACCATGCAGCCGAAGCCCACGCTGGACACCTTCAGGCCGGTGCGGCCCAACGTGCGGTAAGTCACCGCCGGCGCGGCAGCGGGCGCGGCCAGCACAGCCGGCGCGGCCAGGAATGAACGTCGTGATACTTCCATCGATTTCTCCTGCGATTAGCCCAGCTTCGGCGGCAGTTCGGTGAGCGGGCCCATCCACTGCAGCTCGCGGTCGATATCCGTGTGCAGACGGTACTTCTTCATCACGCTGTCCACGGTTTCGCCGCGGACCTCGATCTTGGCCCGGTCCCAAGTGCCCACGCCCACCTTCTCGCACCACTGCAGGTAGCCCATCCACTCCGGATTGATCCCCATGCAGTCGGCGCCGATGCGATCCGCGGCCAGGAAGTCACGCGACGCGATGGCGATCTTCGACGCCACCGGCGTGCCGGAATTGGGCCCGTTGCCTTCCATGCCCTCAAAGCCGTCGATCACGCCCACGCCCCAGTTGCGATGCATCCGCTCGGCCGTGCGCATGATGTCGTAGTGCGTCTGCCGCACGCCGCCGTGATAGACCCGCTTGTCGTTAAACTTCTTAGTCTCGCCGCGCTTGGAGTGCAGCGGCGCGCCCAGGGCCATGTTCTTGATGTTCATGGTGGCGATGACAGTGTTGTGCGTCTTCAACATGCAGCTGCAGATGATGAAGGCGTCGGGGTCCAGTAACTGCTGCGCCAGGCGGACCGGCTGCGGGTGCAGATCGCCATTCAGCAGATGGATGGTCTCAAACAGCCCTACTTCGTTCAGGTCCACCAGCTTGACGTTGAGTTTCTTGTGCTCGTCGGCCGCCTGCTGGTACTTGAAGTTGTCGTAGCCCTCGGTGGTGAAGCCGGCTGACGCCTCCGAAATGTAGACCGGGCCCTTCCAGCGCGTGGTGGAGATGTAGTCCAGGATGCCGTTCAGCGCATCGACGTGCGTGGAGGCGAGCTGCCTCTGCGTGTTGACGATGTTCGGCTTGATCACAATCGACTTCTTCCCGCGAAGCCCGGCGGCAATTTCCTTGTCGATCAGTTTCATCGCCGCGGCGATGTTGCCGCGCCGCGTCTCGCCCTTGGCGATGGCGGCTGGCGTCATCGTGGGCGTTGCATTTGTCCTGGAAGCCAGCAGCAAGCCGGCTGATGCGCCAAAGAATCCTCTTCTGGAAACCGTCGAAACCATTGCGGACACCTCAGTCAATATAGTATATAGAGAGCTGTAGCTCTGTAAAGGAGGAGTTTTTCTCATGGCCGCAACAAGACGTGGATTCCTGGCTGGAATCGGAATCATGGGCGCGGCTGCCTCGGTTGAGGCGGCGCCCGCCAAGCTGGTCATGCCTGTGCGTACGCTGGGCAAGACGGGCCAGAAAGTGACCGTGCTCGGTTTCGGGTGCATGACCACTTCTGACCCGACCGTGATCGAGCAGGCGGCCGATGCCGGCATCACCTACTTCGATACCGCTCGCGGTTACCAGAACGGCAACAACGAGCGCATGGTCGGCGCCGCCTTGAAGGGCCGCCGCGACAAGATCACGCTCTCCTCCAAGACGCCCGCCAAGACGAAGGCCGAGGCGCTGGCCAACCTCGATAAGTCGCTCTCCGAGTTGCAGACGGATCATCTCGACATCTGGTACCTCCACTCCCGCTCCAAGCCCGACGCCGTGCCGGACGAACTCTTCGACGCCCAGGACGAGGCTGTCAAGGCCGGCACGGCGTCCACAAGGAGATGATCCCGTTCCTGATGGAGAAGAAACGCACGGACGTCATCCTGCTGAGCTACAACTTCACGATGGATCCGGAGATGGACGCACTGGTGGCGAAGGCGTCCCAGGCCGGCATCGGCACCGTGGCGATGAAGGTGATGGCCGGCGGTTTCCGCACGAACAAGCCCGGCACGCCGCTGGCTGAAAAACTCGGCCGCACGGGCGCCATGGCCTCGGCGTTGAAGTGGGCCGTGCGCAATCCATCCATGCATACCTCCATTCCCGGCATCATGGATCTGGACCAGCTCGACGAGAATTTCAAGGCCGTCTGCGGTGGCTATAAGAAGGAAGCCGACGAGAAGATCCTGGCCGCGCAGCTCCGCCACATCAGCCCGCTGTATTGCCGCATGTGCGGCACCTGCTCCGGCGTTTGCGCGCAGGGTCTCCCGGTGAGCGACATCATCCGCTACGTCAGCTACGCCGAGGGCTATGGCGAATTCGGGCTCGGCCGCGAGAACTACCAGACGCTGGCCGCTGAGCTGCAACAGGTGAAGTGCTCCGATTGCAGCAAGTGCGCTATTTCGTGCCCCAATGGAGTCCAAGTGGCTGCCCGCGTGTCCCGCGCGCAGGAGATGTTTGCGTGAGAGCCTGCTTCCTCCTTGCTGTTTCTCTCACCGTGGCGGGGCAGTCTCCGGACTGCTCCGTCGCGCCAGGGTTCGCTCAGGACGGCAAGGCGCGCCAGTTTGACACCGAGACCCTCTACGAGTACATGAACGGCAACTCGGAGGGGTACTTCCTCTACAGCTTCAAGAAGATGAACGGTGTCACCTGCAAGAAGGACGGCATCACGCTGATCGTGGACCTCAGTGAGTTTCAGTCCGACGAACTGGCCTACGGCATGTTCACCGGCAATATCGATCCGCGCCTGCCCACCGAGAAGCTTGGCGCGGGCGGGCAGGTGACGCCCCGCAAAATGATTTTCGTCAAGGGCAAGTACTACGCCGAGATTGCGGCCGAGCCGGATGGCGACCACACCGCCCTGCTGCGCGCCGCCGCTCAGGCCTGGGACAAGAAGCTGATGGGCTCCGCCAATCCGCCCGCGGCGCTCTCGTGGTTCCCCAAGGCGAAGCTCCAGCCGGGCTCGCCGAGATTGGTGCCGCAGAGCGTGCTGGGCCTGCGCCTGCTCAAGCGCGGCTATCTGGCGCTGTACGAACAGGGCAAGGCCGTGGTCATCCCGGAGGCGTCCGCCCAGGAGGCCACCACCCTGATGGCCAAGCTCAAGGAGCGGTTCGCCGGCGCCGAAGCGGCCAAGCTGGGCGACGAGGCCTTCACCGTGGAGGATCGTTACCTGGGCCGGATGTGCTTCTTCCGCAAAGGCTCCTACGTGGGCGGCTACACCAACGTGCCCGCCGGCAGTGATCCGGTTGTGCTGGCCGGCGCGCTTCTCCAGGCAATGCCGTAGAGAGCCGAATCCCGCACAATAGATATAATCAAGGGGTGAAAGCGTTACACGTCCTTCTCCCCATCGCGCTGGCTATGCTCGCCGGCTGCTCCAAGAATATCCAGACCAACGATGCCGTCAAGCAGGGTGTGGTCAACCACCTCGCGCAGAGCAAGAGCATTCAGTTGGCCGCGATGGACTTGGAGGTTACGGCCGTGACTTTCAAGGACAACCTGGCGGAGGCTACCGTCTCCATTAAGCCGAAAGGCGGCGCGGCGGCTGCCGGCATGCAGATGCAATACACGCTGGAAAAGAAGGGCGACGCCTGGGTGGTCCAGAAGAAGGCCGATGGCGGCGCCGGCCACGGCGCAGTGGTGCCCGGCGGCATGGGCGGAATGGCGCCGTCCACCGAGATGCCCGCCATGCCCGCCGGCGAGATGCCGCCCGGCCACCCGCCGGCCGGGGCGCCGAAGAAGTGAAAAGGGTCGCCGTCCTGGGCGGCGGTCCAGCCGGCGCCATGGCCGCTGCGCGACTCGCTGCGGCCGGCCTCGACACGGTGATCCTGGATGAGAAGCTGGCCTGGGAGAAGCCTTGCGGCGGCGGCATCACCTACAAGGCCTACCGCCAGTACCCGTTCCTGCTGGACAACCCGGCCCCCAAGCGCACAGTGACGGAGACCACGCTCACTGACCCGCATGGCGGCTCCGTGACGATGCGGCTGGCACAGCCGCTCCTGATCTACGCCCGCCTCGACCTGAACCAACTGCTGCTGGACCGCGCGGCCCAGGCGGGCGCGCAACTGGAAAAGGAGCGCGTCACCGGCCTGGAGCGCAAGGGCGCCGGCTGGCAGGTGAAGACCCGCGCCGGTGCGCTGGAAGCCGATCATCTCGTGGTGGCCACGGGTGCCCGCAACTCCTTCCGCGAGGTCGGCACGGAGTGGACCGCCACCGACGCCATGTGCGCCATCGGTTACTGGGTTCCCGGCGAGCAGGAGCGCATCGACATCCAGTTCTTTTCCGACTTCGAAGGCTATCTCTGGGTCTTCCCGCGCTGCGGTCACCTCTCAGTGGGCATCTGCGGCAAGGGCGAGCCCACGGCGAAGATGCGTGCGCGCATGGAGCAGTATATGGCGGAGCACGGCATCTCCATGCAGGGCGCTAAGTTTTACGCGCACGTGATCCCGGCGCTGGAGAAACCGTCCTGGCGCCGCAACCGCACCAGCGGCGAGGGTTGGATGGCGGTGGGCGATGCCGCCGGTCTGGTCGATCCGGTCACCGGCGAAGGCTTGTACTACGCCATCCGCTCCGGCGATCTGGCCGCCGAGACCATTCTCAACGACGCCCACGCCCCCCAGGACAAGCCGCGGGCCTACGGCGCCGCGCTCCAGCAGGGGTTTGTGGATGATCTGACATTCGGCGCCGGCCTGGCGAAGCGGTTCTATTCCGGGCAACTCCTGCGCCGCGGGATTCCCAGCCACATGATCGCGCTCGCCCGCAGAAACGAACAGATGCGCGCCATCATGCAGGACCTCTATGCCGGCACGCAGACCTACAGCGGTCTCCGGCAGAGGGTGATGGATGGCCTGGGCTTCAGTCCCCTGGGCTTGCTCATCCGGGCGTCGCTAGCCTGCCGGGCCTACCTGCCGCCCCGCCTGAGCGCGGCCCGCTGAGCGGCTACAGTTCCTTGAGCCAGGCCTTGGCGAATTCGGACGCGGCTACCGTGGGCGCCTGGCCGGCGCGGAACATCGCCTTCCAAACGGCGCTCTTCTTTTCATAGGCCGGGTTGACTAACTTCTTGCGGCCGGCTGCTTCCGTGGTCTGAGCCGCGAAATCCACCGTGGCCGCCTCCTTCACCAGCGCCTGCAGCTTCTTCCTCAGCACAGGCTTCCAGCCGTAGGTGTTGTAGGCGCGCTGCTCTTCCTCGAGCTTGCCTTGGTTGGCCAGCTTGACCAGTTCCTCTTCCGTCCCCGGCCCGTCGTTATCGATGGAGTACAGCAACGTGTAAGCCTTCTTGAACTCCTCGGGCTTCGACGTGATCCAAGGCTGGATCTCCTGGGCGCGCGCCGCCAGCTTCTGCGCCTTCGCTTTGGCCGCCGGGTTTGATGCCGTCTGGGCCTTCCGGGTCCAGGACTTCAACGAGTCCTCGTACATCATCTTCATGGCGTCAAAAGGCATCGAGCGGAGCTGCATCGTGCCCTGTGCCATCATCTTCTTCTGCATGTCCGCTATGGGATCGACGCCCGGCTTGGGCTTCATCGCCATCTGGACCATCTCTTCCTGGGTGTACGCCTGGATTCCGTGGTCCACCGCCTTGTGCCCCAGCCTGATCGATTCGGCGTGCGCTTTCTGGAACGCCTCCGAGGTCACGAAGGCCTTCATGGCCGTGCCGAGTGCCTGCACAGCCTGGGCGCGGTCGGCCTCGCTGAGAGCCTTTGCCGCCTTCGCCGTCTGGGGTGTGAGCCAAGGCACCTGAAGTTCGGAGGACTCATCGCGAAGACCACCACTCACGCGCGTCTCCAGGTCCTTCTGGGTCAGCGCCAGCCGGGAGGGGTCAAACTGCCATGCCAGCGCCAGGCCGCCCGCGCCCAGCGTCAGGAAAGCGATCAGAGTTTTGATTTTCATCGTAATACCGGCTGTCCCGCAATTGTACACCACCAATCCGTTCAAGCCAGTAGGGTAAATCTCCACAGTAGGGCGGACGCCCTCGTCCGCGCGCGACCCACCGGGCCGCCCGGCCGCGCCCATCCCGCCCCAACTCCTGCGGGCGCCCTCGTCCGCGCGCGACC
>JBBQLF010000164.1:0-8359 GCA_038327695.1 Bryobacterales bacterium | reverse complement strand
ACCTTCACCATTCGGGAGAACTTCAGCAAGGTCCGCGGCGCGCACGTCCTCAAGGCCGGCGTCTATATCGAGCAGATGTCCTACAACCAGCTCAATACCGCGTCGGACAACGGAGCGTTTCAGTTCTCCAGCTCGGCCGTGAACCCGAAGAACTCGCGCAACCCGTTTGCCAACGCGCTGCTCGGCAACGCCGACGCCTATCAGGAAGGCGGCCCCCCGGTACAGACCGTGTACCAAGCTTATGACCGCGAGTTCTATGTGCAGGACTCCTGGCGCGTCTCCTCCCGCTTCTCCGCCGAATTCGGACTGCGCTACTCGTTCATCTCGCCGTGGTCCACCAAGTGGAACAACACCGTGGGCTTCATGCCGCAGTACTGGGATCCGGCCAAGGCGCCGCAAGTGGCGGCCAACGGCATCCTTGTCCCCGGCTCCGGCGACCCCTACAACGGCCTCGTCATGCCCGGTTCAGGCTTCCCCGATTCCGCCAACGGCCGTGTGCCACAGTACGCCGACCCCGCCATCAAAGCCCTCTTCCGCGGCATCCCCGAAGGCTACAACCCCCTGCGTAAGACCAATTTCCAGCCTCGCGTGAGCTTCGCCTGGGATGTGTTCGGCAACGGCAAGCTCTCCATTCGCTCCGGAGCCGGCATCTTCCATGGCGTCACGCCCATTAACAACTCGGGCTGGAATCTGGGCGCCCGCGCACCGCTCACTCTCAGTTCCACGGTGCTCAACGCCTCCACCGGCAATCCCGGCGCAGGCGTGCCCTACAATCCGCAGACCCCCATCGACGCCGGCTCGCTCCCGGTCGAGTACAAGATCCCGACGGTCTACAATTACAGCTTCGGCATCCAAACCCTGCTGCCCTTCAAGACGGCCCTCGATGTCAGCTACGTCGGCAACGCCGGACGCCATCTTTCCTGGTCCCGGCCTCTGAACTTCCTCACCCCAGCTCAACAGGCCGCCCGCCCCGGAGTCGACCCGCGCCCCTACCTCCCCTACCGCGGCCTCAACGGCATCAATCTCGTCGAGCCCGCTGCCAACTCCAGCTACAACTCGCTCCAGGTGAGCGCCAGCCGCCGCACCGGCAATCTCACCTACAACGTCGCCTACACCCTGGGCAAGATTATCGGCTACGGCAATGAAGGCGTCGCCGGCGGATTCCAGAACCCGCTCAACATTCGAGCCGATCGCTCCGAGCTGGAAGAGAGCCGCCGCCACAACCTCGTCATCAGCCACTCCTACGAACTCCCCTGGTTCAAGGCTCAGAAGGGCGTGCTGGGCCGCCTCGCCGGCGGCTGGAATCTCACCGGCCTGTGGATGATCAACTCCGGCCGCCTCTCGTCGGTCTCCATGACCGGGGCGCCCGGACAAATCGCCACCCGGCCCAATCTTGTCGGCGATTGGCGGCTCCCGGTGGAGCAGAAGAGCATCTACCGCTGGTTCAATACCGCGGCTTTCGCCCGCCCCGCCGCCTATACCTACGGCAACCTCGGCCGCTGGGTCCTGCGCGGCCCCGGCACGTTCAATACCAGTGCCGTGGCGCTCAAGAACCTCCGCGTGGCCGAGAAGGCCATCGTGCAGTTCCGCGTCGAGTGCTTCAACGCCATGAACCACATGGACCTCACCGACATCAACACCAACATGGGGACGCCCCAGTTCGGCCAGGTGGGCGGAACCAGCACCCCACGCATGTTCCAGTTCGGCGCCAAGTTCCTCTGGTGAGTCCACTCCGGATCAGGCGGCGAACGGTTCGTCTGATATCCTCTTTGCAGAGCCGCGGCTCTGATTGCCCGCTCCCTGGAGGTGGCCGATGGGTTGGACAGGAAGGGCCGGTCTGCAAGGTGCCGGGCAGTGCGAGCACGCCGTCATCTCCAGGCTGGACCAAGCGTGATCGCGCCCAATCTCGGCCTGGGGGTCGGCTTCCACGCCGCTGGAGCGATGCTCTCCGCCAACTGCTACGCGCCCCAGAAATACGTCAAGCAATGGCCTTGGGAGATCTTCTGGATGGCCCAGGCCGCCTGGTGCTGGCTGCTGCTGCCTATCGTGGGAGCCCTGGCCACCATTCCACATCTGGGCCAGGTGCTGGCTGAGGCGCCCAAAGACCGCATGGCGCTGGCATTCCTCATGGGCATCCTCTACGGCATCGGCGGCACGGCATTCAACGTCGCCATCCGTTACATTGGCTTCTCGCTCACCTACTCGATCGCCGTTGGCCTGTCCAGCATCCTGGGCACGCTGGTCCCGCCGCTGGTCCAGGGCCAGTTCAGCCGCATTCTCCACAGCGCCGGCTTCCCGTGGTTGCTGGCAGGCATCCTCGCCGGCACGGCCGGCATCGCCCTTTGCGGTCTGGCCGGACGGTGGAAAGAGCAGGATCTGGAGCAGGGCGGCGCCCGCGCCGGATTCTCGCTGGTCCGCGGCCTCACGCTCTCCCTGATCGCCGGTGTCTTCTCGGCTGTCTACGGCTTCTCGCTCGACGTAGCCGCGCCCGTCGCCGACATCGCCGAGCGCTACGGGGCCGGCATCTGGAAGGGCAACGTCTTGTATCTGTTTTCCAACTCCGGCGCTTTCGTCACCGCACTGGCCTATAGCGCTTTCCTGGCCCGCCGCAATCGCACGTTCGCCCAGTTGCGTACGCTGCCGCGAAACCACTTCCTGGCCCTCTGCACGGGCACTCTCTGGTACGGCCAGTTCTTCTTTTACAATCTGGGGCACGTCCGTCTCTCGGGCGACTATGCCTTTTCCAGTTGGGCCATTCACATGATCCTGCTGGTGCTGTTCAGCAACCTGGTGGGCCTCCTGTTCCGCGAATGGGCAGGTTGCCGCATCCCAACCCGCGCCGCCGTCGCCGCGGGCCTCACGGTTCTCTGCGCGGCCGTGCTTCTGCTCACTTACGGCAACTCCATCGGCTGATCCCGCTCCGCCTGCTTTACTTGATGGGGCCCATAAAAACTCTCGATTTGTCATCGGGCCGCCAACATCTCATACTCACTCATAGCAAGGTTGTTCACCCGTCAGCGACGTCCCTGGGTTTTCCGATGTCGCCACAACCAGATGGCAGCAGCACCGCCTCCCCCCTGTCGGCGACGCCGGTGTGGCAAAGATCTCACTGTCACATAGGAAGACCCATCGCCATGCGTTTCACCGGCCTGCTTCTCAGTTCTCTGCTCTGTCTCAGCCTCGCGGCTCAGACTCCAACTCCAGACCCGGCCCCGGCCCCGGCCGCACCCGCCACCACCTGGACCTACAAGGGCTTCAGCGCCAGCGGCTACATTGACGGCTACTACAACCAAAACTACAACGAGCCGTCCAGCCGCCTGTCCCAGGTGCAGGCACTGAATATCACCGCCAACAAGATGAGCCTGAACAGCGCCACCGGTTCGTTCGCCTATGACGCCAAGCCGATCGGCTTCAAGGTCGATTTCGGCTGGGGCCGCACCTATGATTCGTTCTACCTCTCCGAGCCGAAGCATACAGACTGGTCGCGGCACCTGCTGAACGCCTACGTGACTCTCAAGCCGGCGGCCTGGAAGGGCCTGCAACTCGACTTCGGTAAATTCGTCACCAGCGCCGGCGCCGAAGTCACCGAATCGCATCTCAACTGGAACTACTCGCGCTCGCTGCTGTTCGCCTTCGGGCCCTACTATCATGTAGGCCTCCGCGCGACCGCTCCAATCCGGCCCACCTGGACAGTCGGTGCGCAGGCCATCACGGGCTGGAACCTCATGCGTGACAACAACAGTGGCAAGAGCTACGGCTTCACCAGCGTCAACACGGTCTCCAAGGTTGTCATCGCCAACAACTACTACACCGGGCCGGAGAACAACAACAACAACCAGGGCTGGCGGAACTTCTATGACTTGGCGGTGACGGCCACGCCAACCAGCAAGATCTCCACCTACTTCAACCTCGATATCGGCAACAACAAGTACGCTACCGGCGGTTCGGGCACGTTCTGGGGCATGGCGGGCGCAGCGCACTTCGCCGTCAACAGCCACCTGGCCTTCTCGCCCCGCCTGGAGTACTACAGCGACAAGGACGGTTTCTGGACCGGCACGCCGCAGGCGTTCAAGGAATTCACAGGCACGGTCGAATGGAAGTTCAACGATAGCTTTATCAGCCGGGCCGAGTATCGCAAGGACTGGTCCGATCAGCCGTTCTTCCAGGTGGGCCAGACACCGGGCAAGTCCAAGCATCAGAACCTCTTCATCGTCAGCATGATCATGGTGATGAAGCCCGGCATGTTCAACTTCGGCGGCGCCAAGCCGTAACCGGAATATCAGACTCCAGGCCGTCAAACAGGGCGCCCTCGCGGCGCCCTGTTTGTTTTTGCTGAATCGAAGTTCCTTCATTGCCATTGGGGCCGTCCCTGCGGGATAGTGGAGTTGAGCCTGGAGGCAGCGATGGCGGATGGCGGAACAGATTCTCTTCCTCACCGAACTCCTCGGCTTAAAGATCTATGATCTGAAGCGCCGAGTCCTGGGCCGGGTGCGCGACGCCGCGCTTTCCCCGGTCGTCCACCCCCTGCGCGTGGATCGCTACATTATCGGCGGCGGCAGCGGCTACTCCTGGATCGCCGTACGGCAAGACCAGATCGCTTCCATCAACATGGACGGGATCTTCCTCAACGACGAGCAGCTCACGCCGTTCCACTCCGACGAATACCACCTCCGGCTGGTGCGCGATCTGCTGGATCAGCAAATCATCGACGCCCAGGGCCGCAAGGTAGTGCGCGTCAACGACGTCACATTCGACATCGTCCGCGAAGGCGGCCACGACGCTCTCCATGTGCTGGAAGTGGACATCGGCCTGCGGAGCGTCTTCCGCCGCCTGGTGCAGGGCACCATGCCGCGGCGCGTGATTCGGGCCCTCCAGCGGCGCATCCCGCCCAACTCCATCCGCTGGGACCTGTGCAACATCGTCGAGCCCGATCCGCAGCGCCGGCTGCGGCTGAACATCTCCATGGCGCCCCTGGAGAAGATGCACCCGGCGGACCTGGCCGACATCGTCGAAGACCTGAGCCCCGAGGACCGCGAGGCCATCTTCGAGGCCATTGACCCGGAGTCCGCCGCCGAGGCGCTCTCGGAAATGGAACCCGAGGTTCAGGCGCAGATCCTGGAATCGCTGGAGACCGAGAAGGCGGCCGACATTCTGGAGGAGATGGATCCGGACGAGGCGGCTGACGCGCTCAATGAACTGAATGAATCGACCAGCGAGGAGATCCTCGAAGAGATGGAGGGCGAGCCCAAAGCCGACGTTGAGGAACTGCTGGAGTACGACGAAGATACCGCCGGCGGCATGATGAACACCGAGTACCTGGCCCTTCATGAGCAGGCTACCGTGGCCGATGCGTTGGACGCCCTGCGCCAGAACCAGGATTTGGTGGATGTCGTGACCACACTCTTCGTCACCGATCTCGACGGCCGGCTGAAGGCGGCGTTGCCCGTGGCTCGCGTCTTCCTGGCGCGCCCGGCCACTCCGTTGGCGGACCTCATCCCGGAAACGGAAGTCATCCAGGCGGCTGCCGGGGCCAAATCCCGGCGCGTCCTGGAGCTTTTCGATCGCTACAATATCCTGACTCTCCCTGTGGTGGATGACGAAGGCCGCCTGGCCGGCGTGGTTACGGCCGATGACGTCATCTCCGTATTGAGGCGGAAATAGTGTTCAAGCGCCTCAAATACCACTGGCTCGTGTTCTTCTCGGTGATCGGTCCCGGCTTCATCACCGCCATGGTCGACAACGACGCCGGCGGCATCTTCACCTACTCCCAGGCCGGCGCCAAGTACGGCTACCTGCCGCTCTGGACGCTGGCGCCCATCACGGTATTGCTGGTGGTCACGCAGGAGATGTGCTCCCGCATGGGGGCCGTGACGGGCAAGGGCCTCTCGGACCTGATCCGCGAAGAATACGGCCTGCGCACCACGTTTTTCATGATGGCAGCGCTTGTGGCTGCCAACATGACCAACGTGATGGCCAACTTCGCCGGCATTGCCAGCTCCCTGGAGTTGTTCCATATCAGCCGGTACTTCTCAGTGCCGCTGGCCGCCACGTTTGTGTGGTTCCTGGTGGTGAAGGGCACTTATGCCCGCGTGGAAAAGGTATTCCTGTTCGCCACCGCCCTCTACGTCTGCTATATCGCCTCCGGCATCATGGTGAAGCCAGACTGGAAGGAAGCCGCCCTGTACAGCGTGAAGCCTGTTCTGATGTTTGAGCCGGGCTACCTGGCCATGCTGGTGGGCATGGTGGGCACGTCGGTGGCGCCGTGGATGCAGTTCTACCTCCAGGCGGCTGTCGTCGAAAAGGGCATCACCGCCAAGGACTATGCCGAGAGCCGCATCGAAGTGATCGTGGGTTGCATCGCCATGTCCGTCATTGCGTTTTTCATCATCGTGGCTTGCGCGGGCGCCATTCACAGCGTGGCGCCGCGCGATATTGAAAACGCCACTGACGCGGCCCTGGGCCTGAAACCATTCGGGGAGTACGCGTTTCTGCTGTTCTGCGCGGGTCTGTTCAACGCATCGCTATTTGCCGCCTGCATCCTGCCGTTGTCGACGGCCTACACCGTCTGCGAAGGCCTCGGTTTTGAATCCGGCGTGAATCGCAGCTTCAGCGAGGCGCCCATCTTCTACTGGCTGTTCACCATGCTGATTGTGGTGGGGGCCGGCGTGGTGCTGATCCCGGGCTTCCCGCTTGTCAGAATGATTCTGCTCAGCCAGGTGATTAACGGCGGATTGCTGCCTTTCGTCCTGGTCTTCATGATCCTGCTCGTCAACAAGGATCGGCTCATGAAGAAGTGGAAGAACAACGGATTCTACAACACGGTCGGCTGGACGTCCGTCGTCCTGATCGCCGGACTGACCGTGGCGCTCGTCGCCATCACGGTTCGCGATATGATGGCTAGCCAGTAGAGGGGTTATGCTGGCAACCAATATCGATCAGGTTCTCGATCAACTGGACGAAGTCATTGCGATCTCTCGCGCACGCTCCAGCCGCCTGGGTTACTTCGCCGCGTTGTATCGCCGGGTGACGGCGGGGGTGAAAGATACCATCGCCGCCGGGGGTTTTGAAGATGGCCCGCGCATGGAACTCCTGGACGTCGCCTTCGCCAACCGCTACCTGGACGCCTACCAATCCTGGAGCGCCGGCCGCCCGGTCACCGGCGCCTGGCGGGCCGCCTTTGAGGCGGAGCACTCCTGGTCGCCCATCATCCTGCAACACCTGCTGGCCGGGATGAACGCCCACATCAATCTGGATCTCGGCATTGCCGCCGCGGAAGTCGCGCCGGGGGCGGACATTCACGATCTAGCCGCCGATTTCAACTCGATCAATAATCTGCTGGCCAACATGATCCAGAAGGTGGAAGATCAACTCAGTGTGGTATCGCCGTGGTTCGACATGCTGGACACGCTCGGGGGCCGCACTGAGGACGCCGTGGTGAAGTTCTCCATCGCCAAGGCACGCGCGCTGGCCTGGAAGACCGCCCAGGAATTGGCGCCGATGAACGCCACGCAGAAGGCCGCGCGCATCGCCCATTTGGACTCGTTCGTGGAGGCGCTGGGGCGGTTGGTGCTCGGTCCGCCGCCGCTGATGCGCGCCAGGCTGATGATTGTCCGCGCCCGGGAGTGGAGCGATGCGGGGCGTGTGCTGGACGTGCTCACAGCGCCGTGACCGGCCACGCGGTGGCATCCACGCCGGCCGGCAGCACTTCATCGCCGGAGTAGATCACCCAGCCCTTCTCGGCCTCCGGGTAGTCCGCCCGGAAGATCCCGATGTTTTCAGCCATCTTCGGCCAGGACGTGCCACTGGCCTTGATCTCCACCGGGATGATCCGGCCCTGCGTCTCGATCACCAAGTCCACTTCCCGTCCCGTGGAAGTGCGCCAGAACGTCAGGCGCGGCGTGTGGCCGCGGTGGGACATGGTCTTGAAGACCTCCGAAACGACGAGGGTTTCCATGATTGGGCCGGCCATCGGCCCCAGCCGCAGGGCCGGGGTCTGGTCCAGCCCGCACAGATGGCAAAGCAGCCCGACGTCCAGGAAGTACACCTTGGGCGTCTTCACCAGCCGCTTGCCTTTGTTGCGGAACCACGGCCGGAGGATCAGCACCAGGTAGCAGGCCTCCAGGACGTAGAGCCAGGCCTTCACAGTATTGACCGCCACTCCCAGATCCCGGGCCACGTCGGAGTAGTTCAGCAACTGCCCGCTGCGCAACGCCAGCGCCTGCATGAACATCTGGAACCGGGTCAGGTCGCTCACTTCGCGAAACGTCCGCACGTCCCGCTCGGCGAAGGTACTGAGATTGCTGGCGAACCACAGCCCCGGCTCCTGCTGGTCATCCCTGGCCACTTGGGGATAGAAGCC
>JBBQLF010000163.1:0-8382 GCA_038327695.1 Bryobacterales bacterium | reverse complement strand
CTAAAACCGCACCTAAAGGGGCGAAATCCGCTCCAAATCGAGCCGATTCTCGACAGTATTCGCAACTTCTCAGGCCACCAGCGCCTGGGTGGCGGCTACAGCGCCATCGATATGGCGCTCCACGACATCGCCGGCAAGGTCTACAACGTGCCCGCCTGGCGCCTGATCGGCTCAAAGTACCGCGACAAAATCCGCATCTACTGCGATACCGATCAGACCAAGGATCCCAAGATCTTCGCCGAACGCCTGCGCAAGCGGAAAGAGCAGGGCTTCACGTTCTTCAAGATGGATCTGGGTACCAGCCTGGTGTCTGGCCGGCCCGGCGCCGTCAACAGCTACAACACCGCCACCACCAAGGGCTTGCAGTATCTCTGCGAATACATTCAGGCCATTCGCGATGCCATCGGTTGGGACGTGCCGCTGGCCACGGACCACTTCGGCCCGCTCAGCGTCAACGACAGCATTCGCTATGCCCGCGCCTTCGAGCCCTACGACCTCGCCTGGGCGGAGGACATGATCCAGGTGGGCCACCTCGGCGCCGGCGGCGACGCCCCCAAGAACTGGCGCGGCTACCGGGAACTCTCTGAGGCGACCACCACGCCCATCGCCACGGGCGAGAGCCTCTTCGGCCTGGAGGAAGGCTTCAAGCCGCTGATCGACAATCGCGCCGTGGATATCATCCATCCGGACCCCCTGACATCCGGCGCCATTCGCGAGACCAAGCGCATCTGCGACTACGCCTCCATGCACGGCGTACAGACCGCGATTCACTTCGCCGGTTCGCCGGTGGGCTGCCTGGCCTCTGTTCACATGGCGGCCACGCTCAAGGACATGCTCGCCATGGAGAATCACGCGGTGGATATCCCGTGGTGGGGCGACCTCGTCACCGGTCCGGCCAAGCCGATTGTCGATCGCGGCTACATCACCGTGCCGGACGCGCCCGGCCTCGGCGTCGAACTCAACGAGGCCGTGGTGAAGGAACACATCCGCAAGGGCGGCTACTTCGAGCCCACCCCGCAATACGACGACTACATTCTGGACCGGTTCCGTCTCGGCGGTCCGTATCCGCATCTCGACGAAAACGGCAAGCCCGTGGTGCGGCAGTAGCGTGAACCGCCGTCACTTTCTGCTCTCCCCCATCCCCGCCGCTCTGGCGGCAAAGGCCCGCAGCGTCCAGGTGGGCGCCCATCTCTGGCTCTTTGCCGCCAAACAACCCAACGCCGACCCCACCCCCGTCCTTGACGACGTCTTCGCGCAGATGGCCGGCGCGGGCCTCGACGGCATCGAACTGATGCACCGCGCCCTGCTGGCCGAAGACAGTGTCGCCCGCCTCAAGGCGCTCTCGGCCCGCCACCGCCTGCCCATCATCGGCACGTCCTGGTCCGCGGACCTCTGGGATCCCGCCCAGCATGGCACCGCACTGGCCCAGATTGAACTCGTCCTCAATCGCCTCCAACAACTCGGCGGCCGCACTCTCGGCATCTCCGTCGGCGACGCCCGCCGCCAGAAGACGCCTGCTGACTTCGACGCCCAGGCCGCCGCCCTGCGCCACGTCATGCGCCTTTGCGCGGCCCGCAAGATCGTCCCCAACCTCCACAACCACGTCTACGAGGTCCGCGACGGTGAACACGACCTCAACGGCACCCTCGCCCGCATTCCGGAAATCCGCCTCGGCCCTGACTTGGCATGGCTCTACCGCGCCGGCGTGGATCCGGTGGATTTCATTCGCCGCCGCGGCCGCCAGATGGTCTTCGCCCACCTCCGCAATGAGCGGGCGGATCACACCTGGCCCGAAGACATCACCGAGGGCGCCATTGACTACGCCGCCGTCGGCAAGGCCCTGCACGACGCCGGCTTCCAGGGCGACCTCCTGATCGAACTCGCCCACGACAAGACCTTCATCCCCACCCGCTCCTACGGTGAGAGCATTCGCATCAGCCGCGCCTACGTCCGCCGCGTTACCGGCTACTAGCTCATGCGCGCCGTCCAGTTACTGTTCCTCGCCGGCGCGCTGAACGCCGCCGCGCTCTTCGTCAGCCCGCAAGGCAGCGATACGGCCCCGGGTACGAACGCCCAACCGCTCCGCACCTTCGCCGCCGCCCAACGCGCCGCGCGCCGCACGCACGCCACAACCGTCCATTTCCACCCCGGCACCTACTACCTGCCCGAAACCGTGGTCTTCTCCGAGGCCGACTCCGGCACCGCCAAAGCCCCGGTTCGCTACATCGCCGACCCCGGCGGACAGGTTGTCCTCAGTGGCGGCATTCGCCTGAACCTGCACTGGTCGCCCTACCGCGACGGCATCCTCCAGGCCAAGGTCCCCACCGGCTTCCAAACGGACCAGCTCTTCGTGAACGGCGAGCGCCAGACCATGGCCCGCTACCCCAACTTCGATCCGCGCGCTCAGTACTTCAACGGCTGGGCGGCCGACTCCTTCAGCAAGGAGCGCGCAGCCCGCTGGGCCAATCCCAAGGGCGGCTTCCTCCACGCCATGCACCGCCATCTCTGGGGCGACTTCCACTTCGAAATCACGGGTAAGTCGGCGGACGGCGAGCTCACCAGAATCGGCGGCTGGCAGAACAACCGCCGCCTGGGTATCCATGACAAGTACCGCTTCGTCGAGAACATCTTCGAAGAGCTCGACGCCCCCGGCGAGTGGTTTCTCAATTCCGGCACGTCTACGCTCTACTTCTATCCGCCGGCCGGCTTCAACGCCGCCAGCGCCGTCGTGGAAGGCGTGGTTCTGCGTCACTTGGTAGAGTTCCGCGGCTCGCAAGCCAAGCCCGTCCGCCACCTCACGCTCGACGGTTTCACGTTCCGCCATGCTGCCCGGACCTTCATGGACAACCGCGAGCCGCTGCTGCGCAGCGACTGGACCATCTATCGCGGAGGGGCTGTCTTCCTCACCGGCACAGAAGACGTGCGCATTGAAAACTCAGCCTTCCAGCAACTCGGCGGCAACGCCATCTTCGTCAGTAACTACAACCGCCGCGTCACCATTCGCGCCTGTCACATCCAGGGCGCCGGCGCTAACGGCATCGCCTTCGTAGGCGATCCCGCCGCCGTCCGCAGCCCGCTCTTCTTCGGCGGCGCGAAAGAGACTCAGCCCATCAGCGCGATCGACCGCACACCCGGCCCGCTCACCGCCAACTACCCGGCCGGCTCGCTCGTGGAGGACTGCCTCATCCACGAAACCGGACGCGTGGAAAAGCAAACCGCCCCGGTGCAGATCTCCATGTCTGAGTCCATCACGATCCGCCACTGCTCCATCTACGATGTCCCCCGCGCCGGCATCAACATCAGCGAAGGCACCTGGGGCGGCCACGTCATCGAGTTCTGCGACGTCTTCGATACGGTGAAGGAAACCGGCGATCACGGCTCATTCAACTCCTGGGGCCGGGACCGTTTCTGGGGCCTGGAAGGCATCGATCTCAATGCCCTCCTCACACCGCAGGACCGCGCCCTGCCTCTGCTGGACGCCCGCAACACCACCGTCCTCCGCAACAACCGCTGGCGCTGCGATCACGGCTGGGATATCGATCTCGACGACGGTTCCTCCAACTACGAGATCATCAACAACCTCTGCCTGCGCGGCGGCCTGAAGCTGCGTGAGGGCTTCCAGCGCCGTGTAGAGAACAACATCATCGTGGGCAACTCTTTTCATCCCCACGTCTGGTACAAAGGCAGCGGCGACGTCTTCCGCGCCAACATCGTCTTCACCCCGTACAAACCCATCCGCGTGGATCCACCTTGGGGCGGCCAAGTCGATCTCAACTTGCTCCACACGCCCGGCCTCCGCGAGCCATCACCCGCGGCCGTCCTGCAGAAGCAAAGCGGCCGGGACGATCACTCCATTGCGGCCGGCGCCCGCTTCCGCGATCCCGCCCGCGGCGACTACAGCGTCGAGGCGGACTCCCCCGCAATACCGCTCGGGTTCCGCAACTTCCCCATGGACCGGTTCGGCGTCCAGGCGCCCGCCCTCAAGGCCCTGGCCCGCACTCCGGAACTGCCGGTGGCCCAGGAGGCCTTGGCTGCCACCCTGCGCTCGGAACGCGACGGGACCCCGTGGACCTGGCTCGGCGCCAGCGTTCGTAACGTAATCGGCATGGGCGAGGTCTCCGCTGCCGGCCTGCCGGGCGAGACCGGCGTCCTCGTGCTGGACTTGCTCGACACCAGCGAGGCATTCCGCATGGGCCTGCGCCGCGCCGACGTGGTTCTCAGTGTAGACGGCGCTACCGTGGATAGCCTGGCCACCCTGCAACGCCTCTGGAGCAATCGCGGCACTCCCTCGCCACCGGCCCTGCGAATCACTCGGGGCCAGCAGGAACTGACCCTCGGCCCGTTCCCTGGCAAGCGTTCGGATTGGAATGGCTACCCTCGCTTTGACTTCGAGTTCGCAGACCGGACGGTGACCGTCGTCGTCCCGGCGAAAGTGGCCGCGGGCCGGCCCTGGCTGTGGCGCGGCGAGTTCTTCGGGGCCTTCGCCACCGTCGATCAGGCGCTGCTGAAACTGGGCTGGCATATCGTCTACATGGCCTGCCCGAATACGTTCGGCAGCCCCGATACGATGGCCCGGTGGGGCACGCTGTACGAAGAGCTGACCAGCCATTACGGCTTCTCGCGCCGCCCCGTCCTGCTCGGTATGAGCCGCGGCGGTCTTTACGTCTACCACTGGGCCGCCGCCCACCCGGACAAAACCGGCCTCATCTATGGCGACGCGCCGGTCTGCGACGTGAAGAGCTGGCCGGCCGGACTGGGCAAAGGGAAGGGCAGTCCGGCCGAATGGCAAAGGTTCCAGCAAGTCTACGGCCTGACCGAACCGCAGGCCCGCGCCTGGGACCAGAATCCGATTGACTTGTTGGCGCCCATCGCCCAAGCCGGCATCCCGATCATCCACGTCGCCGGCGACGCCGACGACATCGTGCCCTACAACGAAAACACGCTCGTGCTTCAGACGCGCTATGAGGCGCTCGGCGGCCGCATGAAGGTAATTGCAACGCCCGGCGCCGGCCACCATCCGCACTCCCTCGAAGATCCCTCGCCGATCATCGATTTCATTCTCAGCAATCGCCTCAAGGCGCCTCAAGAATAGAGCCGCGCGCTGAGCCCTGCTGGCGTATACTGCGCAGATGCGCAACTTGTTCGCTCTCATCCTCCTACTGGCGCTGGCGGCGGCTGGACAATCCAAGCCTGAATTCTGGCCCGGCGCGAAGTTTGACCCCTCCATTCCCACTGCCGAAAAGGTGCTCGGCTATGAAGTGGGGACTCGTCATCCCACCCACGCCGAGTTCGTGAAATATTTCGAGGCACTGCAAGCGGCGGCGCCCGCCCGCATCAGGCTCTTCCAATACGGCACCACGTTTGAAGGGCGCAAGCTCTTCTACGCCGTGGTGGGCAGTGAAGCCAATCTGCGCCGGCTGGAGCAGATCAAGACGGCCCAGAAACGGCTGGCCGATCCCAGGCAGACGGCGGCAGACGAGATCCGCAAACTGACGGCGGAAATGCCGGCCGTAGTGGCCCTGATCTGCGCCATTCATGGCAACGAGATCTCCGGCCCGGACTCGGCGCTCGTGAGCGCCTATCACTTGCTGGCGGCCCAGGGCGATCCCCTGGTGAACTCGGTCCGGGCCAATGCCGTGGTGTTGATCGATCCCCTGCAGAACCCCGACGGGCGGGACCGCTTCGTCCAGACCTACCGGCAAAGTGAAGGGCTGGAGCCGGACCCCAGCCCGGTGGCGGCGGAACGGACCGAGCCCTGGCCGGGCGGGCGCAGCAACCACTACCTGTTTGACCTGAACAGAGACTGGTTCGCGCTGACGCAGCCGGAGATCCAGGGCCGCGTCAAGTATCTGCTGGAGTGGATGCCCCTGGTGGTGGCCGACATTCACGAGATGGGGGCCGATTCCACCTATTTCTTCGCACCGTGGCCGGCCCCCAACAACCCTAATTTCACCAGGGAACAACTGGACCGGGCCAGCCTGTTCGGGCGCAACAACGCCAAGTGGTTCGATCATTTCGGCTGGCCCTACTTCACCCGCGACGTGTTTGACCTCTTCTATCCGGGCTACGGTGGCTCGTGGCCTTCCTACCTGGGCGGGCTGGGTATGACGTACGAAAACGCCAGCGTGCGCGGGTTGGTGGTCCGGCGCAGCGATGAGACTCTCTACACGTTCCGGGAGAGCATCCGCAAGCACTTCGTGGCTTCGATGTCCACCTGCGAGGTGGCGGCCGCCAACCGGCAGAAGCTCCTGGAAGAGTTCCGCAACTACCATGTGACCGCGCTGGCTGAGGGGCAGAAGAGCGAATGGAAGGCCTACATCCTGCCGCGCCGCGGCGACGTCTCCGCGGTGGACAAACTGGCGCACGTGCTCGCCCAGCAAGGCGTGGAGATCCAGCAGGCGAAGGCGGCGTTCCAGAACGGCGGCCAGCAATATCCGGCTGGAACCTACATAGTGCCGCTGGCGCAGTCTATGCAGCGCCTGGCGCGGACTCTGCTGGACTCGCAGACGCCGATGGCGGAGGAGTTCGTCAAAGAACAGGAGCGGCGGCGGAAGAAGCGTCTGGATAGCGAGATCTACGACGTCACGGCATGGGCCCTGCCACTGCTCTACAACGTCGAATGCGTGGCCGCCAGGGAGGATGTCCCGGCCGGCAACCTCGAGCCCGTCCAGGGCGCCTACGTGCCCAAGGGAACCGGCCCTGGCAAAGCGCGCGTAGCCTACGTGGTCCCCTGGGGCACCCAGGCGGCCGGCCGCTTTCTGACGGCGGCGTTGCGGGCGGACCTGCGAGTACTCTCGGCCGGAAAGGCGTTTACGCAGGGCGGGCGGAAGTACCCGGCCGGCACGCTCATCGTGCCGGTGCAACAGAACGCCCCCGATGTGCACGGCAAGGTGGCCAAGGTCGCGGGAGCGAGCGGAGCCGAAATGGTAGCCGCCGATTCCAGTTGGGTGGAAGACGGCATAGACTTCGGCAGCAACCATGTGAAGGTGGTGAAGCGCCCTACCGTCGCGTTGCTGTGGGACACGCCCGTCTCCTCCCAATCGGCCGGGCACACGCGGTTCATGCTGGAGCGGCAGTATGGGTACCCCGTCACCGCTCTGCGCGTTTCCTCGCTCGCCAGTGCGGACCTGAGCAAATTCCAGGTGCTGATCATGCCGGACGGCAGCGCGTACGGCAATGCCATTGGCGCGCCGGCGGCCGAGCGGCTGAAGGCCTGGGTGCGGAACGGCGGCGTACTCATCGCCATCGGCGGCGCGGTCAGCTATCTGTCCAGCCCGGCGATAGGGCTGCTGGCGTTGCAGCAGGAAGGCTTGGCCCGGGAGGGCGCCAAACCGGCCGAAACCGCCAAACCGGCCGAAACCGCCAAGCCAGGGCCGCCACCTCCGGGCAAGCTCCTGACTTCGGCCGAGGACTATGAAAAGGCGATCCAGCCGGACTCAGCCCTGCCCGATGCGCAGCCAGGCGTTCTATTGAAAGCGCGCGTGGATCCGGAAACCTGGGTCGGTGCAGGCCTGCCGGAGACCGTGAATGTCATGCTCAGCGGGCGCGCCATCTACGCACCGCTGAAGCAGGACAAAGGGGTCAACGCCGTCACCTACGAGGCCGCGGAGCGCCTGCTGGCCTCCGGCTACCTCTGGGCCGAGAACCGCAAGCAACTGGCCTACAAGCCCGTGGTGGCGGTTCAGAACGACGGGCGCGGAGCCATCGTGGCCTTCACGGCCGATCCGAACTACCGGGCGTACCTGGACGGGCTGAACGTCCTGTTCCTCAACGCCGTCTTCCGCTTCCCGGGTGCGGCCGGGCGCGGCGGGGCGGAAGAGTAACCACACCGGATGCGGTCCTGCGCCCCATTGCCGCCGCCGCGCGGCAGAATGCACAACAGCCGGGCGGCAGAGTAACCACACCGGATGTGGTCTTGCGCCCCCTTGCCGCCACCGCGCGGCAGAATGCACATCAGCCGGACGGAAGGGTAACCACACCGGATGCGGTCTTGCGCCCCCTTGCCGCCGCCCCGCGGCAGAATGCACCTCAGCTGGGCGGAAGAGGAACCACACCGGGTGTGGTCTTGCGCCCCACTGCCGCCGCCGCGCGGCAGAATGCACCTCAGCCTGGCGGCAGAGGAACCACACCGGATGCGGTCGTGCGCCCCCTTGCCGCCGCCGCGCGGCAGAATGCACATCAGCCTGGCGGAGGAGTAACCACACCGGGTGTGGTCCTGCGCCCCATTGCCGCCACCGCGCGGCAGAATGCACATCAGCCGGGCGGAAGAGGAACCACCCCGGAAGTGGTCCTGCGCCCCCTTGCCGCCGCCGCGCGGCAGAAAGCACATCAGCCGGACGGAAGAGGAACCACACCGGATGTGGTCCTGCGCCCCCTTCCCGC
>JBBQLF010000162.1:0-8452 GCA_038327695.1 Bryobacterales bacterium | reverse complement strand
GGGAAAACGCTGGCTGACGCGCGCGGCTCAGAACGCACTTCCGGGCTGCGATCGTGGGGGAAACGCTGGCGGACGCGCGCGGCTCAGAACGCACTTCCGGGCTGCGACCGTGAGGAAAACGCTGGCGGACGCGCGCGGCTCAGAACGCACTTCCGGGCTGCGATCGTGGGGGCGTGGTTGGATAGGTTATTTCGAAACAGGCCGTAAGCAGGCACACTACGGCCTCGCGAAGGCGTTGTTTGGATCGCCCAGGGAGAGCTTTTGAGGCTCCCCCCGAATTATTATGGACGCGAGCTGATCGGGTCAAATACCGGTATTCGCGCCATCCAATAGGACGGCGGCCCGCAATTAGGAGCAGCGAGGACAAGTGCCTGCTGCCGCTCTAATGTCGGCGAAAGGGTCAAGCTGGCCAGCGTTGGGTCACCCTCAATTGAAGTATAGCAGGCGTTGTCAAGAGCTGGACGGGGTAAGTTGTTGAAGGGATTGAGAAAATACCCTTGTGATACAATGACAGGATCTACCCGGTTTTGGGTATTTCCAGCATGGCCCAACAAGTAACTCTCGATTTCCTTGGCGATCTCCGCCGGACTCATAGCTGCGGCGCGTTGCGCCCGGCCGACGAAGGACAGCGCGTGGTGGTGATGGGATGGGTGTACCGGCGCCGCGATCTGGGCGGGGTGATTTTCATCCATTTGCGGGACCGCGAAGGCGTGACGCAGATCGTGTTTCGGGCCGACGGCGATGCGGGTTTGCACGCCCGGGCGGAACTGCTGCGTTCAGAGTATGTCATCGCCATCGAGGGCTTCGTGGAAGCGCGATCGGCCGAGAACGTCAACCCGAACATTCCGACGGGCGAGGTGGAAGTGGTGGCCGAGAAGCTGTGGCTGCTGAATACCAGCGAGACGCCGCCGTTCCCGATGGAAGAGCACGTGGACGTGAGCGAAGAGACGCGGCTGAAGTACCGCTACGTGGACCTGCGCCGGCCGCACATGCAGCGCAACATCATACTGCGTTCGCACATCTCGCTGGCGGTGCGGCAGGAGCTGTTCGGACAGGGCTTCCTGGAGATCGAGACGCCGTTCATGACGAAGTCCACGCCGGAGGGGGCGCGGGACTTTCTGGTGCCTTCGCGCGTGCAGCCGGGCAATTTTTACGCGCTGCCGCAATCGCCGCAGATCTTCAAGCAGTTGCTGATGGTGAGCGGCTACGACAAGTATTTTCAGATCGTGCGTTGTTTCCGCGATGAGGATTTGCGAGCGGACCGGCAGTATGAGTTCACGCAGATCGACCTGGAGATGTCGTTCCCGCAAGAGGAGACGATTTTCGGCACGGTTGAGCCGCTGATCGAGAAGGTCTGCAAAGTGGCCGGATATGACGTAAAAGGGCCGTTTCCGCGGATGAGCTACGCCGAGGCGATGCAGGGTTATGGCATCGACAAGCCGGACCTGCGGCTGCCGCGGTTTTACCCGGTGGAGCACCTGTTTGCGGCCGAGGCGGGGCTGACGGCGGCGGGGTTGCCGCTGGTGGCGATTACGATCCCGAAGACGGGCGTGCTGACGCGGCGGGAGCGCGACGAACTGAAGGACTACGGCAAGGAGCGCGGGCTCTCCGTCTACGACGATCCGAAGCGGCTGGAGCGCGACTTTGCGGAAGCGATGACGCAGGTGCGGGCGCTGACCGGGGCGGGCGAGAACGACCTGCTGCTGCTGGCCGGATGGCGCGGCGAGCCGAAGGGGCAGCGGCCGGAAGAGACGGTGTTTCAGGCGTGCGGGCAGTTGCGGCTTTTTGCGGGCCAGAAGTACAACGACCGGCACGGGCTGCTGGACCCGAAGGATTTTCGATTCCTGTGGGTATTGGATTTCCCGATGTTTGAATGGGACGAAGAGGATCAGCGCTGGATGGCGGCGCATCATCCGTTCACGTCGCCGAACGATGAGGACATCGACAAGCTGGAATCGAATCCGGCGCGGTGCCGGGCGCGGAGCTATGACATTGTGCTGAACGGAGTGGAGTTGGGCTCGGGCTCGATTCGTATTCACCGGCAGGATGTGCAGTCGCGGATCTTTTCGGCGCTGGGGATGAGTATTGAAGAGGCGAAGTCGCGGTTTGGGTTTTTGCTGGAAGCGTTGACGTATGGCGCGCCGCCGCACGGTGGGATCGCGCTGGGTTTGGACCGGCTGGTGATGATCCTGGCCGGGGAGACGTCGATCCGCGAAGTGATCCCGTTCCCGAAGACAGCGAAAGGGACTGACTTGATGTGCGAGGCGCCGTCGCCGGCCAATGACCGGCAGTTGCGGGAGTTGGGGATTCAGCTACGGCGGCCGGTGCAGGGGTGAGGGTGGGCTGAGCGGCCGGGCAGATCAGAGAATGGGATCTTCGGCAATCGAGTGTTTTCCGAAGATGGCTTGAATCAGATCTCGACCGGCATCATTGTTTCGGGCTGGTTCCTTTTCGTCCAGGAATCGCCGATAGGGGATTTCGAGGTTGGCTTCTGCTTCGGCCACATGCCTCACTTCCTTGGCGAGCGCCGGCGGACGGGTTACGCTTTGCGGGATTGATTTGCGCGGTTTTGTCTTGGTGCGGGTTCCCATGCCGCGAGGATAGCCGGTGTGCACCGGGGCGGAGCGCGACCAGGGGTCGGGCGCGGGCGAGGCACAGGCGTTAAGATAAGCCCGATTGGCACGTCGCCGTCGCTGGATTGCTGGTGGGAAGGGCTGTTGTCGCCAGCAATTCTCCGCCGATGCAGATGGCGGCACTTCTCCGTATAAGGCGACTTCTCGCTCATCTGGATTACTTCTGGGTTGCCGGCCATACGACCGGAACGCGGACCTTGAAAAAGCGGGCCATGGCGAATTCGCCACGAGGGACCAGGAACTGCTCCATTTCTGAGCCGGTCGCGGGACCGATTTCAATGACTCTCAAAAAAGCGCCACTGCCACTGGTATCGTGTATCCGTGGCATGCTTCACGTGCCCCTGACCCCCTGAGGTCTGGTTCCGGGGCTCGGGTGAGAAATGTTGGTTAGGAGAAGCCATGAAAGAATCGCAGTTCTATGAGGGTAAGACAGCGAGAGGCAAGTTCGCGCTCGTCACCGGAGGGTCACGCGGGATCGGTCGCGGGATCGCACTCAAATTGGCGGAACGAGGCGCTTCAGTCGCGGTCAACTATCTGAAGGACGAAACTGCTGCTCACGAGACCTTGGCCAAGATCCGCGAACTTGGTGCCGAGGGGTTTTTAGTGCAAGCAGACGTATCTGAACCGGATGAGCTCGCGAGCATGGTTAGCCACGTACACGAGAAATTCGGCGCACTTGATATCTTTGTGAACAACGCCCTTGGCGACTTGCTGTCGTTTATGAGCCCACCTCTGCAAGTCACCTTGCCGCAGTGGGATGACGCATTCCACTGTCAGGCGCGCGCATTCCTGGTTGGTGCACGCGAGGCAGCTTCCCATTTACGGGATGGTGGCCGCATCATCGCCATAAGTTATTGGCCAGGGAGCCATCTTGGCGGTTTCCTTCCTTATTTCGCGATGGGCACCAACAAGGCCGCATTAGAGGCGATGTGCCGTTATTTTGCCGTCGCCTTAGCGCCACGCGGCATCACTGTGAATGCCGTATGTGCGGGCATCACCGACGACAGCATCGTCAATCGTCTTCCCAAAGAGGCTTCAGAAGCGATGCTCGCTTGGTTGCGAGAGGGGTGGACGCCGATGGGGCGCCCAGGCACTCCGGCTGACATCGGCGGTGCCGTGGCCGCACTGTGCAGCGAAGACGCCGGATGGATCACTGGACAAACTATCGTTGCAGATGGTGGGGCATCACTGATGAGTCCGGAAGTCCCGCTCGACTTTCAGCGTCCTTAGGACTCCAGGCGATTCGAGATTGATGTCTTTGGCTATATACACCTCGCCCATGCCACCCGCGCCAATGGGCGCGAGGACTTTGTAGAATCCAAGTCTGGTTCGAGGAGTCAGCGGCATGCGGTGTCAAACGATTCTACCCCCGCGGGATCGCGGAATGGGTTAGGTCGTGGATCACGCGCCACTCGGAACTTGGCCTGTTCGGCGTCAAGTTGACGAGAAAAGCCCAAACCGGAAAACTGAGCGGTGCCCGGGATTACTGTCGCGAAATCCCCTTGTCACCAGGAATCGGTTCAGCGATTATTACTTTATCGCCTATGCGCGGGCGAGGGCCCACCCTGCTTGCCGGGCTGGCGGCAATGCCGGGCGGTGTGCTGGCGCGGCGGTTTGGGTATATTGGCTGCTATGGCCATTATCACGGTTGCCGGGCGCAAGGGCGGAATTGGGAAGTCCACGATTGCCGGGAATCTGGCGGGGGAGTTCCACGCCAGGAGGCGAGCGGTGGTGGTGCTGGATGCCGATCCACAACACAGCCTCGCGGCGTGGGCGGCACAGGGGCAGGGCGTGCTGTCGCAGTGCGTGCAGACGGTGGCCGAGGGGAGCGTCACTGAGTTGAAGGCGCAGGTGAAGGCGGCGCAGAAGACGGCGGATATCGTGCTGATCGACACGCCGCCGGGGATGCCGGAGACGGCGTACCAGGCGATGCTGCTGTCCGATGTGATTCTGCTGCCCTGCGGGCCTTCGCCGCTGGACTTGATGGCACTGCAACAATCGCTGGCGCTGGCGGAGAAGGCGCGGGTGGCGCGGCGCGACAAGAAGACGCGGATCCGGTTTGTGCCTTCGAAGGTGGCGATGAGCACGAACCTGAGCAAGGCGCTGCCGGCGGCGTTGGCGGAGATGGGGTGCAAGGTGCTGCCGGCGATCAGCTTGCGCGTGGCGCTGGCCGAGGCGGTGGAGGCGGGTTTGACGATTGTCGAGTTTGCGCCGGGCTCCACGTCGCACGGGGAGTTCGACGCGCTGGCGAAGGCGTTGGTGCGGATCCTGGCGCGGTGAAGCGGGGCCTTTCTCATGAAGACGGACCGATCTGTTGTGGCGCCGGCGGGGCGGAACCGCGTGTGGCGGGCGTTGACGGAGATGGGCGAGTTTGAACAGTGGTTTCACGTGGAATGCGCTTCAGGCCGGTTTGCGCCGGGCGAACGGGTGGATCTGATCTGCACGACTCCGGGCTACGAGGGCGTGCGGTTCTACCTGATTGTGGACGAGATGACGGCGGAGCGGCGGTTTGCGTGGCGGTGGCATCCGGGGATTGAGAAGGCGGGTGAGGACTTCTCTGCCGAGCCGTTCACCGAGGTTGTGTTTGAGCTGGACGAGGCGGAGGGCGGCACGCTGGTGCGGGTGGTAGAGACGGGTTTCGAGTTGCTACCGGCGGAGCGCGGGACCAAGCAGCAGAAGGAAAACGATGGCGGCTGGGCGTACATGCTGCAGTCGCTGGTGCGGCACCTGTGAAGAATGCGATTGTTGTGGCGGCCCATCGCGGGGCGCACGAGCATGAGGCGCAGAACTCGCTGGCGGGCTATCGGGCGGCGATTGAGTTGGGGTGCGACTACATCGAGATCGATCTGCGGACCGCAGCCGACGGGAGCCTGCGGATCAAGCACGACAAGATTGTGGCGGGCGATGTGCTGCCTATGTTCGATGAGGTGCTGGAGCTGGCGAAGGGGCGGATCGAGATCTATCTGGATGTGAAGGACGCCATGCCGGCGGCGATTATCGGCGCGGTGGAGCGGCACGGGATGCGGGCGCAGATGCTGACTTACGCGGCGTTTCTCCTGCAGAAAGAATTGGTGCAGTTGCGGCCCGGGTGGCCGTGCCTGCCGGAGGCGTACTCGGTGGAAGGCACGCGCACGATCATTGAGGCGTTGAAGCCGCCGGCGGTGGCGCTGTCGGGGCAACTGAACGCCGAGATTGTGGCGTTGGCGAAGGCGGCGGGGTGCGGTGTGATCGCGGACCGGCTGGGCAAGAACGACAACGAGGCTGGTTGGCAGGCAGGGTTGGATGCTGGGGTGACGGGGATCCAGACGGACAAGCCGACGGCGCTGCTCCAGTGGCTGCGCGCGAAAAATCTGCATGCCTGAATTGCCGGACATCACCGTGTACATCGAGGCGCTGGTGGCGCGGGTGCAGGGGGAGCGGCTGGAGCGGGTGGAGCTGAAGACGCCGTTTCTGTTGCGGTCTGTGGAACCGGCGGTGCGCGAGGCGGAGGGGCAGCGGATTGCGATGCGGTGCGAGAACGGCGTGTGGCTGGTGCTGCATCTGATGATGGCGGGGCGGCGGCACTGGAATCGCAAGGGCGGCAAGGTGCTGGCGTCGTTTGTCTTTTCTACGGGCACACTCAATTTGACGGAAGCCAGCACGCAGCGGCGCGCGTCGTTGCATTTGACGCGCGATCCGGGCGCGTTGGATCCGGCGGGCGTGGAGCCGTTGGAGTGCACGCTGGCGGAGTTTACGGCGGCGCTGCGACGGGCCAATCACACGGTGAAGAACGCTTTGATTGACCCGCATACTTTCAGCGGCATTGGGAATGCGTACTCGGATGAGATTCTACACAGGGCGCGGATGCCGCCACTGCTACTGACGCAGAAGATGAGCGATGACGAGATCGCCGGGCTGTACGAGGCGGCACGGGGCACGCTGGCGGAATGGACGAACCGGCTGCGGGCCGAGGCGGCGGGTGAGTTTCCGGAAAGGTAACGGCGTTTCGCGCGGAGATGGCGGTGCATGGGCGGCACAAGTTACGGTGCCCGGTGTGTGGCACGGCGGTGCGGCGGATCCGTTACGCGACGAATGAAACGAACTAGTACCCGGGGTGTCAGACCAAGGGCAAGGTGCTGGCGGACCGCGCGATGTCGCGGCTGTTGCAGTAGACTCTTTCTGTGGCTGAAGCGACGACGAACAAGAACAAGATGATCTGGGGCCTGGCGCTGCTGGTGGCGCTGTATGTGGCTTTCGTGTACGGCGTGCCGCGGCCGGCGTCACTGACTCCGCAGGCGTGGAGCCTGACCGGGCTGTTTCTGTGCACGGTGGTGGGCTCCATCATTCAGCCTGTGCCGGGCGGGGCGCTGGTGCTGCTGGCCATCACGCTGGCGCCGTTGCTGACCGGGATGAAGCTCTCGGACGCGCTCATGGGGTACGCCGATACGACGGTGTGGCTGGTGATGGCGGCGTTTTTCATTTCGCGGGCGCTGATCGATACAGGCCTGGCGCGGCGGATCGCGCTGGGGTTTGTGAAGTTGTTCGGGCAAAGTACTTTGGGAGTGGCGTATGCTTTGTCGATGTCGGACATGGTGCTGGCGTCGATCATTCCCTCGAACGGGGCGCGGTCCGGGGGGGTGATTCTGCCGATCGTGCGGTCGATCGCCGAGCTGTATGGCTCGACGCCTGGGGCGACGTCGCGGCGGATGGGCGCTTTCCTGATGGTAGGCGTGTACCAGAGCATCTGCGTGACCGCGGCGATGTTCTTTACGGGGCAGGCGAGCAACCCGCTGGCGGCGCAGATGGCGGGCACGTTTGGCTACAAAGTGACGTGGGCGGGGTGGCTGGCGGCGGGGATTGTGCCGGGGCTGTGTTCGCTGGCGCTGGTGCCCTGGGTGGTGATGAAGCTGTATCCGCCGGAGGTGAAGCGGACGCCGGAGGCGGCGGCGTTCGCGCACAACGAACTGGTCAAAATGGGGCCGATGTCGAAGCAGGAGAAGATCCTGCTGGCGGTGTTTATCGGCGTGTGCGGGGCGTGGGTGAGTTCGAGTTGGACGGGGATCGACATCACGGTGGCGGCGCTGTGCGGGGCGATCTCGCTGCTGCTGACGGGTGTGTTGCAGTGGAGCCAGGTGATCGGGGAGCGGGCGGCGTGGGACATCTTCATCTGGTACGGCGGGCTGCTGCGGCTGGGCAAGGCGTTGAATGAGCAGCATGTGACGGAGGTTTTCGCGAAGTCCGTGGGCGCGCATTTTGTGGCTCTGGACTGGCTGCCTTTGATGCTGGTGTCGCTTCTGATTTTCTACTACTCGCACTATTTCTTCGCCAGCATCACGGCGCATCTGTTGGCGATGTATGGGCCATTTCTGGCGCTGCTGGCGGCCAAGGGCGCGCCGTTGGGGTTCGTGGTGTTCGGCTTTGCGTGCTTCGCGAATTTGAGCGCGGGGTTGACGAACTATGGGACGACGCCATCGCCGATGTTCTTCGCGCAGGGGTACGTGGCGCTGAAGGACTGGTGGCGGGTGGGGTTTATCGTGAGCCTGGTGCACCTGGCGGTGTGGGGGACCATTGGGTTCGGATGGTGGAAGGTGCTGGGGTTGTGGTAGGGCGGGGCGCGGGCCGTGCAGGCGGGCGTTTTGCGGAAACCGCTTGCTGACGGGCGCGGCTCGGATCTGAGGCGCGGACGAGGGCGTCCGCGGTGGTGGCGGTGTGGGGGACCATTGGGTTCGGATGGTGGAAGGTGCTGGGGTTGTGGTAGGGCGGGGCGCGGGCCGTGCAGGCGGGCGTTTTGCGGACGAGGGCGTCCTTGGTGGTGGCGGTGTGGGGAACCATTGGGTTCG
>JBBQLF010000161.1:0-8455 GCA_038327695.1 Bryobacterales bacterium | reverse complement strand
GGGCCAGCGCGCCAACGCCAACGGCTGGGTACTGGACGGTATCGATAATAACGAGTACACGTTCAACACCGTCATCGTCCAGCCCTCGCTGGAATCCGTGCGCGAGTTCAAAGTCCTCACCGGATCGTTTTCCGCGGAGTTCGGCCGCGGCGCCGGCGTGGTCTCCGTCTCCACCCGGTCGGGCGCCAATGATTTGCATGGCAGCGCCTTCTGGTTCCACCGCAACATCGAGTTCGACGCCCGCGGTTACTTCCAGACTCAGCAGGCCCTGCCCAAGAAACTGCCCTTCCGGCGCCACCAGATGGGCGCCGTCGTCAGCGGACCGGTCGTAAAGAACAGGGTCTTCTTCTTCGCCGACTATGCCGGCCAGCGGGAAGTGCGGGGTTTAGACTACCTCAACACCGTGCCGACGGACCCCGTGCGCGCCGGGAATTTCAGCGATTTGCGCAGCCCCGCCGGTGCGCTCATTCAGGTCTGGAACCCGTTCACGACGCGCGTCAATCCGGCCAACCCGTCGGGCTTCCTCCGCGATCCATTCCCGGCCAACACCATTCCCGGCTCGCTCGTCGGGACCACGTCGCGCAACGTGGCCAGCATCTACCCGCGGCCCAATCTGGCAGGCAACTTCAACAACTACCAGTCGGCGCCGCTGCGGACCATTGACGACAACCAGTACACAGCCCGCATCGACTACCAGGTCTCCGTGAAGGACAGCGTGTTTTTCCGCGCGCAACAGCAGTGGTTTAACCTGGACGCCCCGCAGGGCCAGTCCAACTGCTGCCTGCCGACGCCGGCCGACGCCGCCTCCAAGTTCAAACTCGGCCCGTTCGTCGCCGGTATTCAGAACACCCGGCTCCGCACGCATGGCGGCGCGTTCAACTGGAGCCGGGTCTGGACCCCCGCCATCGTCGGAGAATTCCGTACCGGCTGGGCCCGCACCAACCCCTCCACGTTCCACTCCGACTACGGCATCCCCGCCGCCGACTCGCTCGGCATCCGCAACATCAACCTGACCGACAACTCCACCGGCATCCCCACCATCAACGTGGCCGACTTCACCGGCCTCAGCGGCGGCCCCGGCTTCCTGCCTGCCCGCCCCCGCCAGGTGAACTACCAGGTCGACTACAACATCTACTGGACGCGTGGCAAACATAATCTGAAGTTCGGCTACCACGTTGTGCGCCGGGACGTCAGCCCGTTCACCAATGCCGACACGCGCGGCAACCTCACGTTCGGGCGGGGCTTTGTTTCCGACCCGGTCTCCCGCACCGGCGGCACCGGCTGGGGCTCCATGCTGCTGGGCCTGCTGCAAAGCGGCAGCCGCGGCTTCCTGATTGACGTACCCGGCCTCCGCGTCTGGGAAAACGCCGCCTTCCTCCAGGACGACTGGAAGGTGAACTCCCGTCTGACGCTCAATCTCGGCGTCCGTTACGAAGTCTATTCTCCGGAAACCGAAAAGTATGACCGGATGACCAGCTTCGACCTGACGAAGCTGAACTTCGCCTACGCCAACGAGGGCGGCTACAACCGCGCGCTGCGCAACACGGATCGCAACAACTTAGCCCCGCGCTTCGGCTTCGCCTTCGACGTCATGGGCGATCAGAAGACCGTGCTGCGCGGCGGCTACGGCATCAGCTACTTCCCCGAGCCCGTGTCCGCGTCCAGCATGTTGACACAGGGGCCGCCGTGGCTGTTCAGCGAAAGCTACAGCTACGGGGACTTCCTCACCGACTACAGCGCCGTGCCGCGGATTGAGCAGCCGTTCGGCGGATTGATCCCGCTGAAGCCAACCTCGACTGCCGAGATCAATGCCCGCCGGCCCACCGTGCGCGGTTACTCGTTCGACAACTCCACCCAGTACGCGCAGACCTGGAGCCTGACGCTGCAGCGCCAGATGGGCCCGTCCCTGATGGCCGAACTCGGCTACGTCGGCAGCCGTGGCATCAACCTCCTGTATGCCTTCAATCACAACGAAGTCCGCCTGGGCACTGCCAGCGTGGAAGACCGCCGTCCCATTCAGGCCCTGCGGAACATACCCAGCATCACCATCTTCGAGCCGATGAACTCCAGCGTCTACCACGCCATGACCGCCAAGCTCGAACGGCGCTTCTCCGGCGGCTTCCAGATGCTGGCGGCTTACACCTACGGCAAGAGCCTCGACTACGGCGGCTCGGTCGCCTCCGGCGGCGGCAGCAGCGGCGGTCCGCAAACCGTCACCTGCATCCGCTGCGGCCGCGGCCCGTCGGGCTTTGACGTCAGGCACCGCCTGGTGGCCAATGCCCTGTATGACCTGCCCGTCGGAAAGGGCCGCAGGATGAACATTGACAACCGCATCGCGGACGCGGTTGTGGGCGGCTGGCAACTCGGCGGCATCGTCACCGGGACCACCGGCCGGCCGTTCAACGTGGGACTCCAGAACGGCGTCAACAACGGCGCGCCGAGCTGGCCGAATCGCATTGCGGACGGCCGTCTCGAGAACCCCGACCCCTACTACTGGTTCGACGCCACCGCCTTCGCCGCTCCGCCGGCCAACAACTATGGCAACGTCGCCCGCGGCGTGCTCTATTCGCCGGGCGTCGTCAACATCGACATGAGCGTCGTGAAGACGTTCCGCATTACCGAGAAGGTCGGCTTCAACCTCCGCTTTGAGGCCTTCAATCTCTTCAACACCCCGTACTTCGGCTTCCCGAACGCCAACATCGGATCGCCGACCGTCGGCCGCATCACTTCCACCGTGGGCGACAACCGCAGTCTTCAGATGTCCGGCCGCATCAACTTCTGACGCCGGCCTCTGTCACTGTCAAGAAGTGGCGCCCCCCCCGGGGGCACGTCTATGTAGTTTCTAAAATTTAGGGCGGATTTGTTTTGGCTACCTGGGGCGCCGTGAAACGCCGGTGTCCCTTCAATAAGCCGGTCTTTTCGTTTCAGTATTGCCAGACCGACGCAAGCATGTCACTCTGAGGCTGAGCCTCATGCTCAGCAGCCCATCGTGAACAATGAAGCCAAAGATCTGATCCTCAGTGTGTTTGAAGCCTCTCTGGAAGCACAACTGCGGGCGGTTCGCCGCCTTCGTCAAGGGGAGCCCGCGGCCAGTACGCCGCGCCGGCGCAACGGTCTGTCTCAAGTTGATATGGCTTTCGACATACTTTTGAAGGCCCGATCCCCACTCCATGTCTCCGAGATCCTGACGCGCATTCAATCCCAGTTCGGCGTCACCATCGATCGCGAAAGCCTGGTCTCTTCGCTCAACAAAAAAGTGGCCCGTGACGACCGCTTCCTGCGCCCGGAAAAGAACACCTTCTCCCTGCGCCCGGAGGCGCGATGAGCCTGGTCTCCGAGTTCCTTGCCGTGACACAGGGATTGGCGCGCGGTCTTTCCTCAACAGCGCACCTTTCCCTCAACAGCCCACCTTTCCCTCAACAGCCCACCTTTCCCTTAACAGCCCACCTTTCCCTTAACAGCCCACCTTTCCCTTAACAGCCCACCTTTCAACGTGCCGTCCGCCAGGCACTGGGCTCACTGGTCTGGCTGGGACGCCGCTGCCTGACCCGCATTATCTGGACCAACGGCGGACAGAACCGCAGTTGGAGCGCGGAGTATTTCGTGTACTCGCGCTGCCGGTAGGCGCCGCAGCAGTTGTTCCGGCCGATCTGGAAACGGGCGTTGGATTATTGTCCGCAACGCCTGGCCGGCGTGGCGATTGACGATACGCGATTGCATAAGACCGGGCGCTGCATCCAGCAGGCGTTTTACCAACGCGACCCTCTGTTGCCGCCGTTTCACGTCAATCTGGTGCTGGGCTTGCGCTTCCTGCAGGCTTCACTGCTGGTGCCACTGCACCGCACCAGTTCGGCCGGCACACGCGCCCTGCCGATTCGTTTTCAGGAGGTCTCACGCGTCAAGCGCCCGGGTAAGAATGCCACCGAGGAGATCCAGCGGCAATATCGCAAAGCAGTGAAACAGAGGAACCTGTTTCGCAGATTCGTCGAGATGAGCAAGCAACTGCGGTTGGAGTTGGACCAGGCCGGAGGCCGCGGCAAGATGCTGGTGGTAACCGGCGATGGCAGCTTTTGTAATCGCACCTGCTTTGGAGAGATTTTAGAAAGACCGGTTCTGTTGGTCCGAGCCCGCAAGGATGCCAAGCTGTGTTTTCGCGCCCAGCCCGGTTCGAGGTGGTTTTATGGGGCCGGCAAGTTTACCCCCGAACACGTGCGCAAAGATGACGGTCGCGCCTGGAAAACCACCTAGATTTTCTATGGCGGGAAACGGCGAAAGACCGGCCGGGACCAAAAGGCTCAGGCCTCGTAGCCTCGCAGCTTGGGAGGCGCCGTGGCGCGAAAGCAAGACGGCGGAGTCCACCGGCAACATACTCAGAAAGGACTCTGCGCAACGCACCAAGTTGCAACGTAGGAGTGAACGCAGACGTAGCCTCGTTACCGGAAGTTCCGGTGGCTGAGACGGTCGATAGCGTGCGAAAGCAGCAGGGGTTGGCCGAAATGAGTCCGATGCGGCAGCCCTCACCGGCGGGGTATCAGCGGCGACATGGTGTGAAGGAGGATGTGGAAACTGGAGAAGCCCTTGATGCCCGGCGAAGAGATCTCGTCGAGGGGATGCCGGCTATCACCGTGAGTGGGAAATGCTGGCATAGGCACCAGGGTGGCGGACGGCCGCGTAGAGCATCGCCGTGGACGCGGACGGCAATGTCTATCTGGCCGAGCGCGGTGCGGCGGAGACCGTTGTGGTTTGGAGTGAAATCAGGGGTGCCTTGCGGCGGCACGGCTCGTCTGTGACAATTGAAGCCGTTCCATGCCACTACTTCTGCGCCAGTCCCTCAAAGCGGCCGTGATGCTCGCGTCGTCTGTCCTGCTGCTGCACTCAGGCCAGGCCCCGGCGCAGAAAGCCAGCCCCACGCTGACACGGCCGGAGATTGAAAAGATCGTCCGGGAGTACATTCTGCAGCACCCTGAGGTGTTAATGGAGTCCGTACGCCAGTTCCAGGAGCGGGAGCGGACGTCGCAACGGCAGAAAGCGAAAGACGCTGTGCAACAACACCTGGCGGAGCTGACCAGCGACCCGGCGACGCCAGTGGCGGGGAACGCGGACGGCACCGTCACCATCGTTGAGTTCTTCGACTATCGATGCGGCTACTGCAAGCAGGTGGCCCCCACGCTGGCAAAGCTCCTGGCCAGCGAATCGAAACTGCGTGTCGTCTTCAAGGAGTTGCCCATTCTGGGACCGGACTCGATTGTGGCGGCGAAGGCCGGCCTGGCCGCTCACCGGCAAGGGGCGTACCTCAAGTTCCATCAGGCTCTGATGGCCAGCACAGGGCCGATCACTCCGGACGCCATCGAGCGGCTGGCATTGAAGCTGGGGCTGGATCCGGCCAAGCTGAAGGCCGACATGGAGTCGCCCGAGGTTGAGGCCCTGATCGAGAACAACCGGAAGCTGGCCGAGGCGATCGGCGTGGAGGCAACGCCGGCGTTCGTGATCGGATCCGAGGTGGTGCCCGGCGCCTTGAGCGAGGCAGGCTTCCGCACGCTGATCGAAGCCCAGAAGACGGCAGCCCGGCCGAAAGCCGCCGCGCCCAAGTAAGGCGGAGCGGGTGGCGAGAGGGTGGTTGACCGTTTTGGGGGGTTCACGTGTTCAAGCGAAATCGCTCCCTGACGGTGGCGGCTCCGATTGGATTTCAGCTGCTTGCAGAGCCGCGAGCGCGCGCCCTGACGGTGGCGGCTCCGATTGGATTCAGATGCTTGCAGAGCCGCGAGCGGCAGCGAACGTTGTCGCTCCCCAAAACGGTGAAGCACCTGTGGCGAGAGATATTGCGAGCCCGCACTCCGATTTGCGATAAGCTGGATGGCCATGAAGCACTTCCTGATGATGTTGGCTGTTGCGGCGGCCACGTTGGTGCCGGCTCTGGCGCAAAAGAGCAAGAATCCGTTTACGGGCCGGTGGGACATCACCGTCACGCGCGGCAGCGTGCGCTTCCCAAGCTGGCTGGAGGTGACCGATGCCGCCGGGCGGCTGGAGGCCCGGGCCCAGGGACGGACCGGCAACGTCAGCCCGGTGGCGGCCGTGGCGATGGAGGGCGAGCGGTTGATCGTCACCGTCTCGGCCGCCGCGCCCGCCCGCCCGGCGGAAGGCGCGCGCCCGGCCATGCCGGCCCGGCCTGCCATGGTGTGGACGCTGACCGAAGCAGGCGGCAAGCTCAACGGGACGCAGACGCAGGGCGAATCCGCCTACCAGCTCAGCGGCGTGCGCGCGCCGGCGCTACAGCGCGCGGCCCCCAAAGCCTGGGGGGCGCCCGAGCCGCTGTTCAACGGACGGGACCTCACCGGCTGGCAGCCCATCAACAACACCGCGAGAGACCCTTCGGCGGCGGCCACCAGCTATTGGACGGTGAAGAACGGTGAGCTGACCAACGAGGCGGCCGGCCCCAACATCCGGACCACGCGCACGTTTGATGATTTCAAACTGCATGTGGAGTATCAATGCCCGCCGGGCGAGAACAGCGGCATCTACCTGCGCGGCCGCTACGAAGTGCAGGTGGCGCCGCCGCCCGCAGGGCCAACGCCGGCGGCAACTCCGCGTCCGGCGGCGGGCCGGCCGTACCGGAATCCCTACGGCGGCGTGGGCAGCGTGTACGGGATGCTGGGCCCGCAGACCCCGCCGCCCTTCCAGCCGGAATGGCAGAGCTACGACATCACGCTGATCGGGCGCTGGGTCACTGTCGTTTTCAACGGCGTCACCACCATCGACAACCAGGAGATCCCGGGCGTGACCGGTGGCGCGCTGGACAGCAACGAGGGCGAACCGGGGCCGATCTATTTCCAGGGCGACCACCACGGCGGCATCCGCTACCGCAACATCACGATCTCCGTGCCGAAGCGCTAAGGAGGGAACCGAGATGGAACCAGTCAGGGATGGCAACGGGCTCACACGCCGGGCGGCACTGCAGGGCGCCGCCGGCACGTTTATGATTCTCCCGGCCGGGCTCGCGCGCAGCTATGCGGCGAACGAGCGGCTGAACATCGGCATCATCGGCCTGGCCGGCATGGGCGGGGCCGATGCGGCGGCGTTTCACAAGCTGGGCGAGAATGTGGCCGCGCTGTGCGATGTGGACTCCACAGTGCTGGACAAGCGCGGCGCGCAGTATCCGAAGGCGGCCCGCTACACCGATTTCCGCAAGATGCTGGAGACGGAGAAGCTGGACGGCGTCACGGTGGCCACGCCCGATCACCTGCACGCCTACATCAGCGTGCTGGCCATGAAGCACGGCCGCCACGTCTATTGCCAGAAGCCGTTGTGCCAGACCGTGCATGAGGCGCGCGTGATGGCGCGCGTGGCGGCGGAGACCAAAGTCACCACGCAGATGGGCACGCAAACCAGCGCGGATGCCCGCACGCTGCGGCAGGTGGAGCTGATCCAGTCCGGTGCGCTGGGTGAGATCACGGAAGTGCACGTGGCGACGGACCGCCCGGTCTGGCCCCAGGGCTATGACCGGCCCGCGGTGGAAGAGAGCGTGCCGGCGGGGCTGGATTGGGACTTGTGGCTGGGCCCGGCGCCGAAGAGGCCGTACCTTTCCGTGTGGCCCAAGGAGCATCCCGTGTACCGGCCGGAGAGCTGGAAGCGGTTCATCTACCAGAAGGACCCGGAGCTTTCGATCTACCATCCCTTCACCTGGCGGGGTTGGATCGAGTTCGGCAGCGGCGCGGTGGGCGACATCGCCCCGCACAGCATGAACGTAATTTTCCTGGCTCTGGATCTGGGGGCGCCCGCAGCGGTGGAGGTGGTGGCCACCAGCGGCATGCGGCGCGAGATGTACCCGGAGTGGAGCGTGGTGCGCTGGGAGTGGCCGCAGCGCGGCGTGCATCCACCGCTGAAGATCTACTGGTACGACGGCGGCCAGCTGCCGCCGGAGGCGATCACAGGCGGCGGCCGTGGCGGCCTGGTGTGGATCGGCACCAAGGGCAGCCTGCCGCAGGGCCGCGGGCCGTTTGCGGGCCAGCAGGCGGAGCCCTATGCGGTGCCGCCGGAACGGGCCTGGGGCCGCGTGGAGGTGCATCAGGACTGGGTGACGGCAGTGAAGGCGGGCCAGCCGGCGCCGTGCCATTTCGGCTACGCCGGGCCGTTTACGGAAGCCTTCCAGTTGGCTAACGTGGCCTTGCGCACCGGCCACCGGATCGAGTGGGACGCACTGGCGTGCCGGGTCACCAATTGCCGCGAGGCAAACCAGTATCTGACGCGCGAGTACCGCCGCGGCTGGGATCTGAACGAGTTGGCCCGGCAGGCGCCCGTCATGAAATAACCGTGCCAACCGCTTGCTAACGCGCGCGGCTCCTAAAGAACTTCACCCCAAACTGTTGATTCCGCATGAGCGTCTCAATCGGCGCTTGGCACTAATTGGAAGCCGAACTTGCGTGCTTTGCGTTCGAGCACAATGCCAGCCGCTCGCGCT
>JBBQLF010000160.1:0-8466 GCA_038327695.1 Bryobacterales bacterium | reverse complement strand
CTGGGCTTATGGCGAGGCGCTGGCATTCGGCTCACTGGTTCAGGAAGGAACGCCGGTGCGGCTAAGCGGTCAGGACAGCGGCCGCGGCACCTTCTCGCAGCGCCACCTGGAGTACTTCGATTACAGCACCGGCGAGGAGTACAAGCCGATGATGCATCTGGACCCGAAGCAGGGGCGCTTCGAGGTGCTGGATAGTTGCCTGTCCGAGTACGGCGTGATGGGTTTTGAGTTTGGCTACTCGCTTGGCGACCCGTTGACGCTGACGCTGTGGGAGGCGCAGTTCGGCGATTTCGCCAATGGCTCGCAGATCATGATCGATCAGTTCATCGCCTCGTGCGAGGCCAAGTGGGGCCAGCCGAGTGGGCTGGTTCTCCTGCTGCCGCACGGCTACGAGGGACAGGGACCGGAGCACTCCAGCGCGCGCGTGGAGCGGTTTTTGCAGCTCTGCGCCGAGGACAATCTTCAGGTGTGCAACGTGACCACGCCGGCCCAGTATTTTCACCTGCTGCGGCGGCAGATGTACGGCGGGACGGACCGGCGCGGCCTGCGCAAGCCGTTGATCCTCATGACGCCCAAGAGCCTGCTGCGTCACGCCAAGGTAGTCAGCACGCTGGCGGATTTCACGCACGGCCACTTCGAACCCGTGATCGGCGATACCGGCACGGCCGCGCCGGACCGTGTCGCCAAGGTCATGTTCTGCTCCGGCAAGATCTACTACGAACTGCTGGCGGAGCGGGACAAGCGCGCCGCCACCGGCGCCGCTATTATTCGCCTGGAGCAGATGTATCCGTGGCCGGCCCAGGAGATTGAAAACGTGCTGTGGCGCTATCCGTCCACCGCCGAGATCGTCTGGGTGCAGGAAGAACCACGCAACCAGGGACCCTTCCTGTTCGTGCGCGACAAGCTGGAGCCGATGCTCGCCCAGACGCGGCGGACTCTGCGCTACGCGGGCCGGCCGGAGGCCGCGGCGCCCTCGGCGGGCTCGGCCAAGCGGCACGCGCAGGAGCAGGCGGCTGTGGTAGAGGACGCTTTCTCGGGCGGCAGCCCGGCCCGGCCCCGCCGGTACCGTGTGGTTCCCAAGCGGCCTGCCGCGCTGGCGGAAAACCGGGCCTAAATAGAAGACGCCGCCGCGGACAAGGAGGAGATTTCGTCCGCGGCGGCATGTTTTTGGCCCGGTAAGTGGCCGAATTTATCGTACAACAAACACCCTGGTCTTGGCAAAAACGAGCGCCGGCTTGGATCAGCGCCGGGCGTTGGCCACCATGTTGCCGATCAGCACACCGGAAAACGCACCAAAGTAGACATCGGCCGGATAGTGCCGGTTGGCGGAGATCCGGGAGAGACTGACGGCCGCCGCCGTGGCATACAGCGTGACACCCAGCCACTTTGGGCAACTCCGGTGGCGCGCCACGGCCGCGGCCACGGCAAACGTCGTCATGGCGTGGCTGGAGGGGAAACTATCGCCGCCGCTCCAGAGACTACCGCGCGTTTGGGGCGCATCGGGGCGTTCCCGCCACGTGGCCAGCTTCACGGCGTACGCCACCGCCAGAGCATCACCCAAAGCCAGCAGGCTGTTGCGGCCCATCTCCTGGGCGGCCCGTTTGCGATTGACCACGCCATAGGCGGCAGGGCTGGCGAGCGTGACGGCCAGACCGATGTTGGAAACCCGCCGGCTCCACGCAACCTGGTCCGGCGAGTTCGGCAGGGCCCCGGCCATGCGGCGGTCCATCGATTTGAGCGCCACCGTGCCGCCCACCAGGGGGACCGCCAGAGTCCAGAACTGCCGCTGGTTCATGCGGAAAGGCGCAGTCCAGATGCGTTTCTGGTCGTGCGCCAGATCCCGGGCAAAGTCACGCACGAAGCTCTGCGCCGGCGCGAGCGGAACGGCGGTGAGCAACGCCAGAACAATCCGGCTAACCCTGAGCAACTACCGGAACCGTCCTCGGCCCATCATGCCGCGGCCCGGTGGCGGAGGCGGAGGCGGCTCCGGCTCAGGGGGCGGCACGGGCTTGCGAACGCGGCCGTCAAGCCTGGCGGCGATTCGCTCCTCGCGCGCCTTGGCAAACTTCGGCTGGTCCGGCTTGAGTCCGCTGGCCTCGGCGACCTCTTCGTCGGTCACCTCCATGGCGGTCGGCAGATACTTGGTGAAGTAGTTCTTGAGCCGGTCCTGCACCAGCCGCTCTCCGGACTTCAGGAACAGCAGCAGGATCTCCTCGCCTGGCGCCTTCTTCAGCGCGTCGTACGTCTGCGAGGCCTTGGCGAGCTTGGGGGACTTCAAGAGCACCTCCAGCTTCTTGATCCGGCCTTCGATCTTTTGCCAGGGCTCGGCTTCCTCTTTCGTCATCTGGGTATTCTCGAGCAGCGCGGCCTTCTCTTTGGGCGCCAGGAGCTGCGTCAGGCAGAACATGTTCAGCGCGTACCAGTCCACGGCGAACGGTGCGCCGAAGGGGATCATAGCCTTGGCCTTGGCGAGCTTGGCAAAGGCGCCCGGGTTCAGTTTGGGCCCCGTGAGCCCTGGGGAAAACAGCTGCAACAGCTTAAACTCTTCCAGCGCCTTAAGCACTTCAGAGGGCGACGGCTCCAGAGCCAAATGCCGCAATTCAGTGTACAGCGCGCGGGCCGGGATGTACTTCTCCATGCCGGCCTGGCGGGCGTTGTGAAACTGCAGCATGGTGCGCTCATGGACATCGAAACCCATTCGGGCCTTGAAGCGGATGAGGCGCAGGATGCGGATGGGATCGTCGTACAGGGAGTAGTTCGAGATAGCCCGCAGTTCCTTGCGCTCAAGATCGGAGGCGCCGTTGGTGGGGTCCACCATCAATCCGCGCGAGGCCCGGTTGAGCGACAGCGCTATGGCGTTGATCGTAAAGTCGCGGCCGCGCAGATCCTCGTGAATGGTTGCGGGACTAACCTGAGGCCGAGCCCCCGGTTTGCCGTACTTCTCCTGGCGCGCCATCGCAATCTCGCACAGAACTCCGCTAGGGAACTGGAGTTCGGCGGTTTTGCGGTGGTCGTCGGTGGAGAGAATCTGGGCGTTGTTGCGTTTGGCCACGTCCTTGGCGAGCTTCAGGGCCGGGCCTTCAACCGTGAAGTCGAGGTCGCGGATCGGAAAGCCGCCCAGCATGTCGCGCATGGCGCCACCGGTGAGGAACAGGCTCAGATTGGCCTCCGCGGCGGCGGCCTGGACGGCGGTGAGAACCCCACTCTGCTCCGGGCTCAGGTGGCTCTCCAGGATGAACATGTAATCGCTCATAGCTCTTCCATCTCCGGCTCTAGGGCTGCTGCCGCCCTGCTTCGAGGGTGATGCGTGTCCACGACGCTCCGCAGTCGTGCGCGCACCACGTGGGTGTAGATTTCGGTGGTGGCGATGTCAACGTGGCCCAGCATCGTTTGGACGCTCCGCAGGTCGGCGCCGCCATCCAGCAGATGGGTTGCGAAACTGTGGCGCACCACGTGGGGTGTCAGGTTCTGAAAGATACCCACCGTCCTGCCGTGGATTCGAAGCAGCTTCCAGAACCCCTGACGGGTCATGGGGCCGCCACGAGCGGTAACGAAAAGAAACGGGCTGGCCTTACCGTTCAACAGCCTGGTTCGTGCCTGGGAAAGGTAAGCCTCCAGCGCTTCCTTCGCCCGGGAGCCGACCGGAATCATGCGCTGCTTGCCGCCTTTGCCGGTGACACGGACAAACCCGAGATCGACGTTCAACTCGGTCAGCCTCAACAGGCACAGTTCGGAGACACGCAGGCCGCAGGCATAGAGCAGCTCAAACATGGACCGGTCCCGGATGCCGTGGGGCCGCGATGGGTCCGGCGCCGCCATCAGGCTGGCTATTTGACTTGAATTCAAGTATTTGGGCAGGTTTTTCCACTCGCGGGGCGCCCTCAGCAACGCTGTCGGATCCTCGGTGGCCCGGCTCTCACTGAGCAGGAAGCGATGGTAACTGCGAAGAGCCGACAGGTGCCGGGCAATGGAGCGGCTCGACAGGCCTTCGGCTTGCAGAGTGTCCAGATAGAGTTTGAGGTCTTCCGGCGTGAGTGGCTCCACCAGGTTCCGCACCCGGCAGTAGAGACAGAAGTGCTTCAAGTCCAGTGCGTAGGACGAGAGCGAGTTGAGCGAGAGGCCCTTCTCGATCCGGGCAAAGTTGAGGAATGCTTCTGCGGCCGGGCTCAGCCCGCCCTCGGTCATCATCGTGTCTAATGATACAATATCTGCGTAATCGTTTGAAAGTATTGGTGATTTGGTGAGCGGCTCCACTATCAAGAAAGTCATCCTGGACCGGTTCGACCGGGAGCGGATCCGCGGATTCGTTCAGCCGCAGAGCTACCTGCAGGAAGCCGGGGTCGAAGTGATGAGCCAGGACGGCAGTGTCGGATTGGTGCCCTACGCTCAAATCAAAGGCGTTTCGTTTGTTCGGGATCTGGACGGAGAAGGCGTCTTTAGTGAGCGGCGGGAGTTCCTGGCCAGGCCGAAAGCGCTAGGCCTGTGGGTGGAACTACGGTTCCGGGACGGTGACCTGCTGCAAGGGGTCCTGCCAAACAACTTGCAGATGCTCGATCCGGGCGGCTATGCCTTCTCTCCGCCGGAGACAGCCGGAAACGCGCAACGGGTGTTTGTCCCCAGGCAGGCGCTGGTGGAGGTCTCGGTTCTCGGTGTAAACGGCGCGAAAAGGAAGCCTGCGGCCCGGCCGGGCGATGTGCAGCAATTCAAGCTGTTCGAAGATATCGTGCCGGCTGCAGTACGTGTTCGCTGAGCGTATCCCAGCGCACCGGCGTAATGTTGCGCACGAAGGTCAGATTGAGAACCGGAAAGCTCCGCTCATGCGACCAGGAGCGCCAGCGGGCGTGGGCGTGGTTCATGCACGCCTGGATCCGGTCCGCGGGAATCTCCTGTGCCAGTGTAATGTGGGGGTGGAACTGATACAACTCTTCGTAGGCTAGGATGCCGTCACTGAGGCGGGCGTGCAGTTCCAGCAACTCACTCTGCCCGAGCCGCAGATTCAGGTAGATTACACCGGTGGCGGCAAATAGATCGATGTCGCCCAGGGTGATATTGAACGAATGGAGGTGGCGGGCCCGCGCTTCCATCTCGCGGATCAGCTCATCCTCGGGGCCGGTCAGAACGCGCGGCGGTAACAGGGTGACGTGTGATCTGAGCTGGCAGCCGGGGACCAGTTCGGCCCGCAGCTCGTTTAGATAGGCACCCAGCGGATCGGGGATATAGTTGACCAAAGCGTAATGCCCGGTACAGTCTCTTCCCGCCGGCTGCCCGGACGAAGACGCGTTCATTGCACTCCCATTCTAACCCGGGCCGGGGCCCCCTCTGCTCAGGCCGGAATCAGCTCGGGCGATAGGCGGGGTCCGGCATAGCCGATCCGGAGGCAACCGGCAGGGAGTCCAGACCGGTTTTCACCTCCGGGAATACCCAGCGCGCTTCCTCAAACCCGACATACTTGCAGATGCAGGCTTCCCCGGCTTCGGATTCAAGGACGTCGCCGATATCCAGCGCCTGCCCGGTGCCGCGCAAGCTCATCCACGCGTCGTAGAGGTTGGCCGCCTGGATTTCGCCGGCCGGTTCAAAGTCGCGCGGCTTGATATGGGTGACGCCGCTGGTGTGTGGAGCCCAGCGGAAGGAGTGGCGAGGATGGTCCTTCATCCGGTGGATACGGAATGTTGGCATACGGCCCTATTCTCTCTCAAAACAAACTAGAGTCAAAATGTTTTGAGAAGCTGCTCGATGGCGGGCAGCGCGGATTGGGCATCGCTCCGCCCCATTTGGACAAGCCGGGTGGCGTTTTCCGCAGTCCAGACCACTGCGTCGCGTGCAGTACCAAGCGGGCCGGCGTGTTCGATGCGGACGATCCCGCCAAGCGCCGGCACCGGCAGGCGCGGCAGAGGCTGCTTGAGAAGCCGGAGCCACCGGGGTCCGCCGCCCGCCAGCAGATTCACGGTAATGGCATGGGTGACGCCGAGGGGTTGGGCCGCCCACAGCGGAACGGAGCCCAGGATGCCGCCGTCAGTCTGCCACCGGCCGTCAATCCTGTACTGCGGCATCAGGCCGATAACGGCACAGGAAGCGGCGAGGTGACGCCAGGTGACGTTCGGCGTCACGGCGATCCAGGGCTTCAGGCGGAACAGGTCCGTCAGCGCAATGGCACAGGGCACCACGGGTGTGAAGCGGCCGTGAATCTGCTGGACAGTATGCTCGAAAACCCCGGTATCAATAAATCCGCCGAGCAGGGAGTGCGGCCGGCGCAGGCTGAGCAGAGCGCCTGCCGGCATCTTCTGCCACGTCGCGGCCCACTCCCCCGGCGGGCAACCAGCCGACAGCGCCCAGGCGTTGAGACTGCCGATGGATGCGCCGATGAACACATCGGGCCGGATGTGCGGAGCAAGGATCTCCCAAACGCCTGCCTGGTAGGCGCCGAACATTCCGCCGCCGCCCAGAATCAGTGCCAGCTTTCGCGGCGCGGTTTTGATACTCTCCACTGAGATGATCATGGCACTTGGCGAGACGAAACTGCATCCGGACGTAGTGGCGCTGCTGGCGCTGGAAGAGGCGGGCACCCGCCTGATGCCGCTGGTGTGTGGCGCACCGGTGAATGCGGAGGCAGTCCGGCGTTTGAAGCTGGCCCGGGCGGATGTCTGGTTTCCGGCGGCGCGCTCTCCGGAGGGTGCCGTCGCGGCTCTGTGGTTGTATTTCTCGTGCTTTGCCGAATCGCACGCCGTAGCGCAGGAACTGCCTACGGCGGAGGGCAGCTACTGGCACGGAATCGTGCACCGGATGGAACCCGATGATTGGAACTCCGCCTACTGGATGAGGCGCGTGGGCGGTCACCCGGTGCATGAACCGATGCGCAAGAACGCGGCAGCGCTGGGCTTGGACTGGACGCCGGTGTCCTTCATCCAGTACTGCGCCGGGGCGCGGAAGGCGCCCGGCTCGGAAGCGGAACGGCTGGCCCTGGAGTTGCAGCGCGCTGAGTGGCAACTGCTCTTCTCATGGTGTGCCGGCGTGCGACGATAGTCTTGAGATTCATGAAACGAACGTTTTCCGTTCTGGCGCTGCTGGGCGTAGCCGCCGTGGGGGTTTACTTGGCTACGCGCCAGACGGCGCCGCCGCAGGCGCCCTTTGCCAAAGCGAAGCGCGAGACGCTGGTGAGCGTGCTCTCCACCAATGGGAAGACAGAGCCGGTGGAGTGGGCTCCGGTTCATGCCGAACGCGCCGGGCGGATCAGCCAGGTTCCCGTCACACGGGGACAGACCGTGGCGGCCGGCTCAGTACTGATGATCCTCGAAGACGCGGCTTCGGCGGCGCTGGCGGCATCCGCTCAGGCCAGACTGGAACAGGCGAAGGCGGAAGTGGCAGTGCTGGAGCGAGGCGGACGGGCGGCGGAGTTGGCGGAGATCGAAAGTTCGTTGAAACGCATCGAGATGGAGCGCGCGGCAGCGCGGCGGGAGTTGGCCGCACTGGTTCGTCTGGTGGAGAAACAGGCAGCTCCGCGGCTGGAACTCGATACGGCCAAAGACCGGCTGGCGCAACTGGACGCGCAGGTGGCGGCACAGCACAGCCGGCGGGCGGCATTGGTGGGGCAGGGCGATCTGGCCGTCGCCCAGGCGCGGGTCCGGGACGCGGAGGCAGCTCTGGCGCACGCGCGGCGGCAGAGTGAGCTCGCCTCCATCCGGGCGCCGCGCGCGGGTGTGGTCTACGACCTGCCGGCGCGGGTGGGTGCCTGGCTGGAGCCGGGCGGGCTGGTGGCGCGGGTGGGAGACATGGCGCGGCTGCGCGTGACGGTCTATATCGACGAACCGGACCTGGGCCGGGTGAAGAAAGGGCTGCCCGTGACGGTGACCTGGGACGCCCTCCAGGGGCGCCAGTGGCAGGGCGTCGTGGATCAGGTGCCCGCGCAGGTGGTCTCTCTGGGAACCCGGCAGGTGGGCGAGGTGGTGACCGTGGCGGACAACCCGCGGCAGGATCTGCCGCCTGGCGCCAATATCAACGCCCAGATCCGGACCCAGGTGGTTGAGGGGGCACTGACGATTCCCAAAGCGGCGCTGCGGCGCGAGAACGGAGAACTGGGCGTTTATGTGCTCGAAGGGGGCCGGTTGGCCTGGCGGGCCGTGGAGATCGGCGTCTCGAGCGAGACCCGGGCCGAGGTACGGCGTGGCGTAAAGGAAGGGGATCTGGTCGCTCTGCCGACAGACCGGGCCCTCACCGTGGGACAGCAACTGACGCCGGTAGAGCCTTAGCCGCGATCCCGTAGAAACGCATCCACCATCGCGTACCAGATGGCCTTGCGCCGCTGGAAGTCCGGTACGGCGGCGGCCAACTTGTCGCGCAGTGACCCGGCCAACTCGAGGAACTCTTCGTACTCCGGGCCGAAGTCGCGTTCCATCTGCTCTCGGAGGCGGACAGCCAGGGCGGGGCAGGAGCCGCCGGTAGAGCCTTAGCCGCGATCCCGTAGAAACGCAT
>JBBQLF010000159.1:0-8469 GCA_038327695.1 Bryobacterales bacterium | reverse complement strand
TTGGGCGTAACATCCTCCTGTGTCACGCGGGCCGGGGGCTGGAGGATCAAGGTGAAGAATCCGCCGCGAGCGGCGCGGTGGGTGAGGAAGGCGTCCTGCAGGGCGGGCCCTGCCACCTGGTAGCGGAGAACGAAATCCTTGTTCGGAACGACGGCGGCCTGTTTGAACGAAACCGCGTTTCCGTTGACCAGAATCTCATGCGTGGACGAGGCGATGTTGCGCACGGCCACGCCGGCGTCGATGGTGAGGCGGAGCGCCAGATCGTGTCCGGCGCGCGTGGCCGGCGGAGCGTACTTCGGATTGAGCCCGCCGTCTTTGTAACGCGGTCCAACGGTCATGGGAAAGCTGAACTCATAGGAGCCTTCGTCGTACTTCAGGGTCTCCACGTAGCTGAGGCTCACCAGGATCTTGGCGCCAGGCGGGATATTCGTGACCGATTGGGTGAAGACGTTGGGCCGTTGCTGCTCCAGCAGCGCGGCGGTGCGGCCCTGGCGGCGGGCGTCGTCGAACAACCGCTGCGCGTCGGCGCGGCGGTGAATCCCGGCGTCAATGGTGCGGTCGCCGATGGTCATCCGCATCCGGTCCACGGCGGCCAGCCGCGGCAACGGGAAGGTGTAGACGGCCTCGATGGTGCCGGGTGAGTTATTGACGAACTCCTGAGTGACGTCGACTCGCGCCAGAGGGCCGGTGATGGCGCCCTGGACGCTGGTCTGGCGCAGGGGGCAGAGTTCGCCGGTGTGTTTACCGTAGGGATCTATGCGCACAAGCGCGCCGCTGGTTTCACCGGGCTCGGCGTTGGGGGGAGTAGCATAGGCCGCGGTGCACAGCGCGGCCAGAAAGAAAAGTGATTTCATGGGGCAACCTCCGTAGTGGTACTGCACCGGGGAGATGCCGTCGCGTCCAGATTCCTTTCACTCAATTCGAAGGCGGATTTCGCGGCTGTAGCGCCCGGGCCGGGCCACTACGGAATCTGCAGTTGCACGAGCCTTGCCCTCGTGGAACTCGCTGGCCACCCGGCCCAGTTCCTGGCCTGCCGGTGGAGCCACGGTGAGGCGCAGACGGAATATGCCGGCGGGCTGGGCCGGCAGCGGAAGATCCACCGGGACGCCGGCCACCAGCGCGAGAGGTTCGCCGGCGGAAGGCTGCAAGACAAGCTGGCCGTCCTGTGGGCTGGTGACCCGCAGGCGCAGCGGGCGGCGCGCCGGTACGGCCGAACCCAGATCGAGGCGGTGCCAGGCGCCATCTTCGCTTTGGTAGGACAGGACGACGTCCAGCGGGTCAGCCGCTGGGGCCGCCGCACTTTTCGCCATCATGGCCGGAGCCTGGACATTCATGGGGGCGCTGACGGCTTCCTGCGGCGCCACCGATTGTGCTGGAGAGGCCGGCGCCGCGGCCAGATCAGGCTCAGCCTGCCTGGCTGAAGCCGGCGGCCCGGCCTTGGTTTCCGGTTCACTCAGCCGAAGCTCTCGCGGCGTGGGGATGACCGCTGGCACCGGCTCGGGCGCTGCGGCCACGGGCCGGTTCCGGGCCACCTGGACGGGCTTTGGCTCATCGAGCGGGCGCACGATGAACAGCAGCGCCAGGGCCGCGGCGGCGGCTCCCAGGCCCGCCCAAGGCCAGGGATAGCGCCACCAGGCCCTTGCCGGCGCCGCCGGTTCCAGGGCCCGCAGCAGCGCGGCTCGCGTGGCTGGATCGGCCAGGGTCTCGCGCAACGCATCCTCGTCCAGCAGCGTTTCGAACAGGGCCTGATCGCGCAACGCCGCCTGCATTAAGGAGGCGTGCTCCGCCTCAGTGAGCGTGCCGGTGGCGTAACCGCCCAGGATCTTCTCCCATTCGCTCATCTCAGGCGCTCCCATTGTCCGCCCAATTTGTCCAGCATGGACTTGCGGCAGCGGGCATCCCAGGTGTAGATCGTGTTGATGGACGTGACGCCAAAGTGACGGCGGATCTCCTCAAAGCCGTGGCCCTGGAGCTTGAGCCGGAAGATCTCCCGGCAACGGCTGCCGAGCTCGGAGACGGCGCCGAGCAGGCGTTCGCGCATCTCAGAGCGGGCCGCGGCGCGCTCCGGATCGTCGCCGGAGGCCGGCAGCGGCAGATCCTCCACCGGGATGGAACGGCCTTCGCCGCGGCGGACGGATTTCCGCCTCGCACCCGCCATCTTGAATCGTACGATCTGGAAGGCGAGGGGGAGCAGATCGGCTGGATCCTCGATATGGGCGTACTTTTCGTGGAGCACGAGCATGGCTTCCTGCGTCACGTCCTCGGCCGCCTCCCTCGATAGACGGGATGCCGCGAAGTGCAGAATCCTTTCGCGCAGTAACCGGATTGTCTCCTCATGAGGCAACGGGTGATTCCTTAATCACGATAGACGAAGACCACGTGGTAAAGTGTGGCAGATACACCATGATTGCAGAAGCCGCGAAAGACTCGCTCCGGCAACGCGGTATCCGGCTGACCCGCCAGCGCCAGTTGCTGCTCGATCTGTTGGACAAGTCGGGCCAGCATCTGGACGCCGAAGCGCTCTATCAAATGGCGCGGCTGAAGGACCCCAAGCTCAATCGCGTGACGGTCTACCGCACCCTCAAGCTGCTGAAAGAAGGCGGCTTGGTGGATGAGTTGGACCTCATGCACTACACCGGGGATCAGCACTACTATGAAACCCGGACCAAGCAGGAACACGCCCACATCATCTGTCTGCGATGTGGCAAGGTAGAGGAGTTTTACGGCGATCCGCTGCACAAGCTGAGGCGCCAGGTGGAGGGGATGTTCGGGTTCCAGATTCTGATCGCGCGAACCGAGGTGGGCGGCTACTGTGCCCACTGCCAGGTGCTGCGTGCCAAGGAAGTGGAACACGCGCGCCGCGCCCTGGCTGAGGCCGGCTTGCCTGTGGGCCGCAAGGCGGCGCGGAAGAAACCCGCCTGAAACTATTTCGGCCTCGGCGCAATCCAACTGAGCAGGCGGTAGGACAGCCTAAGCTAGTGAATGCTATCATTGGGACAGAGCTATGAAGCGCCTGATTTTTTGGGATTTTCCGCGAGCCGGTTGGCAATACGATATTGCCGTGGCGGCGATTCTGGCGTTCCTGTTTCTGACACCCCGGGAGATCTTCAAAGACCAGCCCCGGCCGGCGAGCATTGTTCAAATGCCATCCGATACCGGCGGGAGTGTCTACTGGCTGGAGACTTCGCTGCTTGAGCCGGTTCCGGAGGCGGGCCGCGGATTTCGCGCGGCGGAGTTGCTTCGAGCGCGCACCGGCAAGCCTGTCAATGTGATCAAGGTGGAGCCTATCCATGATGCCGAACAGGAAATCCGTGGCTTCATGGCGATTGTGAAACCGTGAATCTAACTCTTTCTATCTCCTCCGTGGCGCGTGGCGCGCTGATTCTGCCGCTCATCTGGGCGGCCGGCCTGACTGCATCGCCGCTCGATGACGCTCTGGCCCGCCTGGACAAGGCGGCTTCGGGTTTCCGTGGGCTGACCGCCAGTATCAGGAAGACCTCCTATACGGCCATCATCAAGGAATCCACCGAAGAGCACGGCAGGATGACCCTGTTCCGGCCCAAGTCAAAAGACCTGCGCATGCTGGTGGAATTCGACAAGCCCGAAGTCCGCGCCGTGGCCTTCCAAAACCGCAAGATCCAGATCTTTTACCCCAAGCTCATGACCGTGCAGGAATACGATCTGGGCAAGCAAGCCTCCCTGGTAGACCAATTCCTGCTCTTAGGTTTCGGCACATCCAGCCGGGACTTGCGGCAGAGCTACGATATCACTCTGGCGGGCGAAGACGTTCTCTCTGGCGGCAAGGCCGACCGGCTGGAACTGATACCCAAGTCCGCTGAGGCACGTAAAAACGTCAGGCGCATTGAAATCTGGATCTCGCAGGCAGACGGCGTCACGGTCCAGCAAAAAGTCCATCAACCCTCCCGGGACTACGTTCTGATCAGCTACGGCGACATCAAGCTGAATCCGGCGATGACCGAGGATTCGGTGAAGCTGAAGCTCCCGAAGGGCGTAAAGAAGGAGACGCCGCAAAAGTAGAGATGGCCAAGACCCATTCGCGCGGTGGACAAAGGCTCGCCTTCCTGGACTGGACTCGTGGATTTGCGGCGTTGATCATGCTGCAGGGCCACGTCTTTCATTCCTTCGCAGCCAAGGAACTCAGAAACGACGGTCCCTACACGCTCTCCCAGTTCTGTGGCGGCCTCACGCCCGCGGTATTCCTCTTCCTCACCGGAGTCACGTTGGGATTTCTGATGGACTCCTCGGCCAAGAAGGGATTGGACGCATGGGATCGGGTGCGGAGCGCGGCCCGCCGGGCCGGATTTCTGCTGGCCATGGCGTTTCTGTTCCGGTTCCAGATGTGGGCCTTCGCCCTGGGGCAAAGTCCCTGGACGGACCTGTTCCGCGTGGACATTCTGAACGCCATGGCGCTCGGTATCGTCGTCCTGTCGCCGCTGGCGGCGTTTGAGACGCGCGAGCGCGTGCGGAACGCCATCATCACAGGTATCGCTATCGCATCGGCGGCGCCGCTGATTAATGCCATGAACCTGAGCGGTATCCACCCGCTGGTGCGCGCCTGGTTTGAGCCGAACCAGAATTTCTTCGCCTTCTTCCCCTGGGCGGCCTTCATTGCGTTCGGACTTGCCGGCGGATCGGTGCTGCGGCTGGTGGAAGACAATGAAATGCACCGCGTGATGCAGTGGGCCGCCATGCTCGGTTTTGCCCTGCTTCTGGGCGCGCAGTACTTCTCAAACCTGCCGTACTCTCTTTATGCCAACTCTGATTTCTGGATCAATAGTCCGGCGTTGATCCTCATGAAGACCGGCATCATTCTCCTGCTGGCCAGTTTCGCCTTTCTATGGACCCGGCACATGAACCCCAACGGCTGGAGCTTTGTCCGGCAACTGGGCTCCACGTCGCTTCTGGTCTACTGGGTGCACACGGAACTGGTTTACGGCCGGTGGTTCGGCTGGATGAAAGAGTCACTGAACGCCGGACAGTCGGCGCTGATGGCGGTGCTCATCATCGCCATGATGATCGCCCTCTCGCTGGCCCGCACGGGCTGGAAAGACCGTCCCGGATTGCCCGTCTGGTTCCGGCAACAGTGGAGTGCGTGGCGGACGATGCCGGAAACACAGCCGGCCGGAGACTAGGACTCGTCACGGAATAATCTTGCCAGTCCGGCACGCCCGCTGGCCAACGCGCGCGGCTCAGAACCCGATTCCCAGCCGCGCGCGTGAGCAAGCGGTTGGAATGGCTATTGCAGGACGGGCCCTGAGTTGGACGCATGCACGGGCAACCGGCTTCAGGGCATCCTGGTCGAGGAATCAGTGCGCGCCTGAGCGAGCTGGCTGGGCGTCAGCTCCCGGACTCCGCGCAGGTCGGCTCCGCGCAAATCAGCTCCGAAGAGCTGCGCGTTCTGGCATCTGGCGCCCCGCAGCACCGAGCCAGTAAACGCGCAGCCCCGTAGATTTGCAGAGCGCAGGTCCGCGCCCTGCAAATAACAAACCACAAAGCTGCTTCCACCGAGTTCTGCCTGGTGGAATCCTGCCCCGTCCAGCAACGCTGCCTCAAACCGGCAACGCTGCAAATGAGCCGCTGAGAAGACGGCCCGGCTCAGACGAGTTTTTTTGAAACGGCAGAAGTGGAAGTTGGCCCGATGGAAGATCGCTTCTTCCATGTTTGCGTCTGCAAAGTCGCACTCCAGCAGCGTGGCTCGATGGAACGACGCTACCCTCAGCATTGCGCCCGTGACATCGCAGTGCGCCAGATGGGCCTCCATCCAGCGGGAGTTTGGGGCTTTCAGGCCCGCCAGACGCGTATCGGTCATCACGGCTTCGCAGACGTTGGCACTTGCCAGCAGCGCACCCCGCAGATCACAATTTTCCAGTTCGATGCCACCGAGTTCGGCCGAATTCAGGTCCGTCCCCCGAAGATCGGCGCCGCGCATGGAGACCAGGCCCACCAGAGCGACCGGCTGGACTTCCGGGGGTTCCGCCCATTCGTCCAGAATCATCCGCTCCAGCTCACTTAGCTGCACCGAACCGGCGGCCGTAACCTGCAACTGATGGGGCGCCAGAGCGTGGCGCGCAGCCCCCGCCGCTTCTGATTGCCGGTAAATCCATTTGAGTGACTTGGTCATGCCTGATTTCTTGCCTGAAACTCTTATCGGGCCGGCACCTAACGGCTTGAACACTTCTGTGGTGGGATAAGTACATGCCCGATTGGCAAACCACTTATCGAGACAGACGGAAGACGGCGAATGAGGCGCTGGCCGCCGTCAACAGCGGTGAGCGGGTTTACGTGCACATGGGGGCAGCCGCGCCGCAGGCCTTGCTGGCCGCCCTGTGCGAGCACGCGCCGCGCCTCCGCGGCGTGGAGGTGCTGCATTGCATCACCATCGGCCCGGCTCCCTACACCGCCGAGCGATACGCTTCGAGTTTCCGCCACAATGCCCTTTTTGTGAGCGGCAATACGCGCGCCGCCGTGCAAGCCGGCCGCGCCGATTTCATCCCCGTCTTTCTGCATGAAATCGAGCAACTCTTTCTCAGCGGCGCCATCCCGCTCGATCACGCTCTGATCCAATGCGCGCCACCGGACCGGCACGGCTTCCTCAGCCTCGGGCCCGGCGTCGACATCTCGCTGACCGCGGCCCGCCAGGCCCGGCGGCTGATCGTGCAGGTCAACCCGGCCATGCCGCGCACCTGTGGCAATTCCATGATCCATGTCGGCGAGGCCGACGTCATCGTCGAGGCCGAGGAGGCGCTGCCGGAGTTTCTGCAAGGCGAAATCACCGGCGTGCACCAGGCCATCGGGCGCCATGTCGCAGCCCTGGTGCCGGACCGCGCCACGCTGCAGGTGGGCGTGGGCGGAATTCCGGAAGCCGTGCTGGCGGAGTTGCGCGGCCATAAGGATTTGGGCGTGCACACGGAGATGTTCAGCGACGGCCTGATTCCCCTGATCGAATCCGGTGTGGTGACCAATGCCGCCAAAACGCTGCATCCCCACAAGGCAGTCACCAGCTTCGTGCTGGGCACCCGCGCGGTGTATGACTACATCCACGGCAATCCGTTCTTCGAGTTCCTGCCCAGTTCCTACACGAACGATCCGTTTGTGATCGCGCAGAACGAACGGATGGTCGCCGTCAACGCCGCGCTCGAGGTGGACCTCTCCGGGCAGGTGTGCTCAGACTCCATCGGATCCATTCCCTACAGCGGCATCGGCGGCCAGGTGGATTTCATCCGGGGTGCGGCGCGTGCCCGGCACGGCGTCCCGGTGATCGCGCTGCCGGCTACCGCCAGCGAAGGGAAGCTCTCCCGCATCGTGCCGTTTCTCAAACCCGGTGCGGGCGTCGTCACCTCGCGTGGGAATCCCCAGACAGCCGTCGACCAGGCAAGCGCCGCCCATGCAGTGAGGGCTGAATGCAGAACGAGGGCTGCCGCCATGGCCAGCAATCCCTTTTTCATGGCCGGCAGTGCGGCCTCATCGAGTTCCATGCCGCCGAGCTGCTTGCCCATGTAGCCCTTGAGAGCGGCCGGGGGCAGGCGCGCCAGGGCGATCATTGCCACGGCAGTCATCGCTTCGACCGCCGCGGGCTTGAGCCTGACGAAGACGGGGCTTTGCAGTGCAAGCGACAGGCCGCCCATCGTTGCCAGGAACAGAGTGTCCGCAGCAACAAAAACATCGGCTTTCCGGTCGCGGATTAGGATAACGAGGAATTCCGCCAAGCCTATTCCAAGCCCGGCAACGAGGCCGATGACCTCGCCGAAAAGGGCTTCGGCCGCGATATAGGCAAGAAGAGGAAGGAATCCTACCGCGAGCTTTCGTATCGGAATTGTGAGGCGCACCGGGACAGGATATGCCCGGCTCTCCCCGGGAGACAAGCCGGGCGCGGATTTCTCAGCGCATCGCTTCGATCCGCAACCCGTCGCAGGCGACGTTCGGTACCTTTAAGACTATACTTCGAGTCGAACACTGAAAAGGAGAAACGCAATGTCCATGATCGAGCACCCGGGGACCGGTTTTCCGGTCGGAGACCCTGAACTTCTTCCTCTCGACAAGGATTTGCTCCCGGGCGCCGAGGAAGTCAGGGCAGCAGCCGACGCGACGATCCTGTCGGCTTCCGGATGGCGGAAGATATTCGCCGCCTCGGACCCGGCCGCCCCGCGCGCTCCCTGGGCGCTGTCCCTTTTCGAACCCGGCGCCCCCGACGAGGATTCTCTCGGCACCAGGGTCGCACCCGCCGATATCGTCCTGGCCGCCGCGATGGCCAAGACTTTCGGTGAAATGATCCTTTCGGGAGGCCATGGGAATCCGGCCGTCCTCCTCGGCATCGACACCAGGCCTACCGGCCCCGCCATCGCGGATGTCTTTGCGAGGGTCCTGATCGCGATGGGGATGCGCGTCAGGTATCTTTTCATCGTCGCAGCCCCGGAGATTATGGCCTTCGCGGGAAGGGCCGCATCGCTC
>JBBQLF010000158.1:0-8478 GCA_038327695.1 Bryobacterales bacterium | reverse complement strand
CGGGCCGTAGTATGAGGCCGAAAAATCCCCCCGGATCGTTCGAAACAGAATCCAGTCGATCACCACCATCCCCATCAGCACGTGGATGCCATGCAACCCCGTCATCATGAAGTAGAAGCTGAAAAACATGAACTGGCCGGGCACCGTGTCGCCCTGGTGCGAGTAGTACTTGCCCGGCAGCAGCCCCTCGTGGAACTTGTGGCTGTACTCGTTGTACTTCACGCCCATGAAGACCCCGGCGCAGAGCAGCGTCAGCAGCAAAAACAGAATGCACAGGTTGCGTTTCGACGTCTGCGCCGCCCACACCGCCAGCACCATAGTGAAACTGGAGATCAGCAGCACGATCGTATTGATCGCCCCCATCGTCTTGTCCAGGTGGTGGTGCGCCGCCAGGAAGGCCTCGGGATGCTTGGCGTGCATGATGCCATAGCCGACGAACAGTCCGCCAAACAGCAGAACTTCGGTCACCAGGAAGAGCCACATCCCAATCTTGGCAGTGTCGAACTGCTGCTTCATGTCCCGGAAGTGATGTTGCAGAAAAGGCGGATGGCCGTTGTGTCCGGTGCCTGTGGTGGGTGTCGCTGTACTCATGTTGAACGTCTCTCAGATCTCCGCAACGCTTAATGCGCCGCTTCCTCCACGCCCACGGGCGCGGGGTTGGCACGGTAGTCATAGGGGCCGTGCTTCAGCACCGGCTGGCCGTCGAAATTGTGCATCGTGGGCGGGCTCATCGCCTCCCACTCCAGCGTCCGGCCGCCCCAGGGATTCGCCACCGCCGTCTTCGGCTTGCGCAGCGAAGCCAGCAGGTAGGCCAGAATCAGGAACAGGCCCGCACCCAGAATCCAGCTCCCCACCGTGGAGGCCACGTGCAGGCTCTGGAACTCCGGCAGGTAGTTGTAATAGCGCCGCGGCATCCCGCGGCTGCCCAGCACGAACTGCGGCAGAAACGTCACATTGAAGCCCAGAAACACCAGCACGCAGCCGATCGCCGCCAGCGTCTCGTTGTACATCCGGCCGAACATCTTCGGCCACCAGTAGTGCATCCCGGCCAGCAGTGCAATCAGATTTGAGCCTGCCATCACATAGTGGAAGTGCGACACCACGAAGTAGGTGTCATGCAGATGCACGTCGGTGGAGAGCGCGGCCAGGAACAACCCCGTCAACCCGCCAATCGTGAAGATCAGCAGGAAGGCGATGGCGTACAGCATTGGCGCGCCCAGCGAGATCGAACCCCGCCACATCGTCGCAATCCAGTTGAACACCTTGATCGCCGAGGGAATCGCGATGAAGAACGTCAGGAAGCTGAAGATCGCCCCCGCGAACAGGCTCATGCCCGCCACGAACATATGATGCGCCCAGACCAGGAACCCCAGCAGCGCGATCGCCACCGAGGAGAACGCGATCGCCTTGTACCCGAAGATCGTCTTCCGGCAAAACGTCGGGATCACTTCCGAGATGATGGCCATCGCCGGCAGGATCATGATGTAGACCGCCGGGTGCGAGTAGAACCAGAAGAAGTGCTGGAAAAGCACCGGATCGCCGCCCAGTTGCGGATCGAAGATCCCCACCCCCAGCACGCGCTCCATCACCAGCAGCAGCAGCGTGATGGCCAGCACCGGCGTGGCCAGAATCTGGATCAGCGCCGTCGAGTACATCCCCCACGCAAACAGCGGCAGCTCAAACCAGCCCATGCCCGGCGCCCGCAGCTTGTGGATCGTCGCGATGAAATTGAGACCCGTGAAGATCGAGCTGAAGCCCAGCACAAACGCCGCCAGCACGATCAGCGTCACCCCGCCACCCGTCGTTGTCGAGTACGGAGTGTAGAACGTCCAGCCCGTATCCACGCCGCCCATGACCAACACCGTCACGGCCATCAGCGCGCCGGTCCAGTACACATACAGGCTCGTCAGATTCAGCCGCGGAAACGCCACGTCCTTGGCGCCAATCATCAGCGGCAGCGCGAAGTTGCCCAGCGCCGCCGGAATCGCCGGAATGATCACCAGGAACACCATGATGGCGCCATGCAGCGTGAACACCCGGTTGTATTGCTCCGCCGTCATGATGGTCTGCTTCGGCGTCAGCAGTTCCAGCCGGATCAGCAGCGCGAACATGCCACCCACGAAGAAGAAGAACAGCACGGACCACAGGTACATCAGACCGATCCGCTTGTGGTCTACCGTCGTCAGCCAACTCCACAGACCCTTGGGATAGTCCAGATAATCGGCGTGTTCCGCCGCGTGTGCATTGCCGTGCGATGTCAAAGCTTCTGCCATATTGAATTCCCTCTTTGTCCTATTGCAACGACTTGATGTACTCGACCACGCCCAGAATCTCGCGCTCTCTCAGCAGACCCTGGAACGTCGGCATAATCGGCTCGTAGCCCTGCACCACCATCGTCTGCGGTTGCAGAATCGATTGCCGCAGATAGTTGGCGTCCACCGGATAGTCTTTGCCGTCCGTGCCTTTGTGCACGTTGCCCCAGATGCCTTTCCACGACGGCCCCTGGCCCTTAGTCCCGTCCAGCGAGTGGCACGTCGCGCAGCCCTTGTTCTCGTAGACCAGTTTGCCCAAATCCTTCAACGGCATTTTGCGAACCTGTTCATCGCCCTCGCGCAGGAACGTCTCGTACTGCTCCGGCGTATCCACGAAGATCCGCGCCAGCATGTCAGAATGGCCCTTGCCGCAGTACTCCGCGCAGAAGACCTGCTGCACGCCCGGCTCCGTCGCCGTAAACCAAAGCTCGGTATAGCGGCCCGGAATCACGTCCCGCTTGATGCGAAAGCTCGGCACATAGAAACTGTGGATCACGTCTTCCGAGTTCATCACCAGTTTGACCGGCCTATTCAGCGGCACGTGCAGATCGTTCAATGTCCGCGTCCCGTCCGGATACTCAAACTGCCAGACCCACTTCTTACCCGTCACCACGATCTCAATCGCATCGTTGGGCGCCACCCAGTTCTTCACATAGCCCTTGAAGCCCCAGAAGAAGATCAACATCACCACCATCAGCGGAATCACGCTCCAGATCAGCTCCAGCCGCGTGTCGTGCGTGATGTGCGGCGTCACTTCCTTGTCCGATCGCCTCCGCCACTTGCGCGCGGCATAGAAGATCAGCGCGCCGTTGAAGAAGAAGAAAAAGATCGTCAGGTAGACGATGAACATATACAGCCCATCGACGTCGCCCGCATTCGTGGATGCCGCTTTGGGCATCATCCAGTTCTGAAACCAGTTCATTTCGCAGTCACCATTTGCCGATTCGCAGACAACGCCCGGCGCTCCCGCAACCAGAGCCTGAGCAGCAAGAATCCAAAAACGCCCAACGCCGCCACGCCGCTCATGCGCATGAAATTCCGCGCAAACGGAACGTAACTCTGCGCCGCCGGATCGTAGTGGAAGCAGTACAACAACAGCCTTTCGCCCACGCCAAACCGCTCGCCCGCCGCCTCTGTCAACGCCAGCCGCAGATCCAGCGGTTTGAACTTCACGCCATACAGGTACCGGCTGATCATGCCCTCCGGCGACAAGACATAGATGGCCGCCGCGTGCGCATACTGGCCCGTCTTCGGGTCCAGCTTGTAGCCGAATCCGATCTGGCTGGCCAACTTCGCCACGTTGCCATCCTGATCTGCCAGGAAATGCCAGCCGCTCGTTGGCCGCTCGTAGGACGCCAGGTACGCCGCCTTCTTATTCACCGCCAGCCCGTAGTTCTCCGTAGGGTCGATGGAAATCGTCACCACTTCAAACTCCTTGCCGATCGTTAACGGCAACTTCCGTAGCGCGTCCGTCTGCCCGTTCAACACCAGGTTGCACAACATCGGGCACGAGTAATAGACCAGGTTCAGAATCACCGGCCGGCCCTTGGCGAAGTATTCGCGCAGTTCGTGCGAATAGCCGTCCTCGCCCACGAACTTCAGCCCCAGGTCGATCTTCTGCCCCAGGTGCTCCGTAATCGCTACACCCTCCAACTCCTTCGGAGTGCGCTCGTCGGCCGTCTGCGCCCACAACGGCAGCGCAACAGCGGCGAGAGCGGCAATCCAGGCAAGGCGTCGCATCGTATCTCCTTTGATCCTCAGTGACCAGCTTTAACCGCAACCGCGACCGGCGCCGTGCCGGCAGGCGCCCCGGCAACCAGAACCGCGGCAGCAGGCGCCCCGCCAACCCGAGCCGCGCCAGCAGAAGCCCCGCCAACCGGCGCCGCGACCGCAGGCGCCCCGCCAACCGGCGCCGCGCCAGCAGAAGCCCCGCCAACCGGCGCCGCGCCAGCAGAAGCCCCGCCAACCGGCGCCGCAACCGCAGGTGCCCCGCCAACCGGCGCCGCGACCGCAGGCGCCCCGCCAACCGGCGCCGCTACCGGCGGGTTCGCTCCGGCCGCCGCGCCACCCGGCAACTCCACCTTCACCGCGTATGACTTGGCGTTGTACCAGACCTTGCCGCCCTCAGCAAACTCCGCCGCCACAAGCTCAATCGCGCGGTCAATCGGCATCCGCACAACACCCTGCTCTTTATTGATGTAGGTGTAGCGATGAAGTTGCTCTTCTTCTCGATCGTGCACAGCCTGCAACTCCGCGCTCGACACGCCGCTGTACTGCTCGAACTCCACCTTCTCGTAGGCCACCGTGTAGAGCCAGTAAATGCCCACGATCATCACCACCAGCACCACGATGACACTTGCGGTGACAATCGCGATGGCGCCGGACTTCGGCTCGTGCCGGTCAAAATCGGTGCCCTCCACCAGAATGGCGGTTTCCGGCGCGGAGGAGTCGCTATGTGCTTTCGGATCTTCGTTCATCATTGGTTCCGCTCCTCCCCTACCCGTTGTGAAAGGCCAGACACTGATCCAGCCTCGGATCGCCAACCGGCACTAGCGGCTTCTGCCGCAGCCCGGACCAGAACACCAATCCATACGTGCTGCCGATTGCCAGCCACGCCACCGGATCCATCCAACTGATGGCCACGCCATTGCCATGCAGCACCGGCATGATCTGCCAGTACAGATCCACGTAGTGCATCAACAGCATCCAGCCCGCGAAGAAGCCCAGCAGCTTGAAGTTGCGCTTGCTCGCCCGCGGCATCAGCGTAAAGAACGGAATCGCAAAATGGCCCACGATCAGCAGCGGCTTGAACATCGCCCAGGATCCCACCAGCCGCCGCTGGTACCACACGTTCTCTTCCGGCAGATTGCCGTACCAGATCAGCATGTACTGCGAAAACGTCACATACGCCCAGAACACGGTCAACGCAAACAGCCACTTGCCCAGGTCGTGATAGTGCTCTTCTTTGATCGAATTCGTCAGGTACCCGGCCGAGCGCAGCGCCAGGCAAATCGCAATCAGCGCCGCGATGAACGACAACGCTCCACCAGCCAGGAAGTACACTCCGAACATCGTGGACCACCAGTGCGGATCCAACGACATCACCCAATCAAACGCCGCCAAAGACGCTGTCAGGAACAGCATCAGCAAGCCCGGCGCGCTCCACTTCTCCAGCGAACTCGTCTGCTGCAGAGAGCCCGTCTCGTCCTGCCGCCGCGACAGCGAATACAGCCGCCAGGAAAACAGCGTCCACAGCGCCAGCACGATGAAGCTGCGAATCAGGAACCACTCTTCGTTCAGAAACCCGATCTTCTTCGCCAGCACCGGATCGTGCGCCGCCGCCGCGTGGGTCCACTCGTACATGTAGTGCGTGCCCAGAGCCACCGGAACGAACAGAACCAGCCCGATGGGAATGGTTCGCATGATGGTCTCCATCAGCCGCCGCACCGTCACGCTCCAAGCCGAGCCCGTCAGGTGCTGAACCATGACGTAGAACATGGCGCCCAGAGTCAGCGATACAAAATACGCGAAGCTCACCAGGTAGGAGAAATGGAACTGCGGCCGGTCCGCCACAAAGCCCGCTGCCATGCCCGCCCAGCTCAGAAGCGCGATCAGCGCCAGCCCGTTGCGGACCTTGGTCCACGCCTCGGGCGCAAGAAAGTAAGTATCTTTTGCCTCGTTGTGATTGTGGTGCGCCATCTGCTACCTCACCTTGGCCTGTAGATCGGCCGGGACATCGTTCATCGTGCCGCGCCAGGAGCGCTGCAACGCCCGCACGTAGGCGACAATCGCCCAGCGGTCCTTCTCCCCGATCTGGAACCGGTAGCCCGGCATAGACCGCCGCCCCATCGAGATCACATGGAACAACTCGCCGTCCACGTAGTTCACAATTCGCTCATCGTGCAGGTTGCCCGGCACCCACGTCGCCTTCAGCGGAACCACGCCCCGCCCGGAGCCCGTCCGGTCATGGCACGGCGCGCAGTACACGTTGTACTTCGTCTGCCCGTGCAGCAGCACTTCTTTCGTCAGCGGTTCCGGGTTCTTCGCCACATACGTGTTGTCCGCGGCAGCGCCCGTCGAGTACGCCTCGTCAGCCCGGTACATCTCCTGAGCCATCGAACCTTCCACCGGCCGCCGGCTGGCGCGTCCATCGGCGTAGAACTCAGACGACATCTGCGGCTTGTACTTGTCCTGCTTCTTCATGTCCGTCCAAACCCAGATCGGCGGCTGCCGGGAGGGAAAGTTGGAACAGGCACCCAGCAGAGCGCTCGCCGCCACCACAAGAAGTATTTGTGCGATCCGTCGATTCCGCATCGGATTAGGCCTCCACCAGCTCCGTGTGGCGGCTGCCACACGATTCCAGAAAAGTCTTTACCTCGTCCGAGTGAAACTTCCCGTCCGTCGCCTCCACCGCCAGGAGGAACCGGTCGTTTGTCGCCCCGCCGGCCCGCGTGAAATTGAAAAACGAGTGGTAGTACTTGGGCAGCCGGTTCAGATACAACATCCCGAACACCGCGCCAAACGACCCCAGCAGAACGCTCAGCTCAAACATGATCGGCACCGAAGGCTCGATGGCAAACAGCGGCTTGCCGGCGATCACCAGCTTGTAGTTCACCGCGCCCGTCCACCACTGCAACCACACCGCGAGGGCCAGCCCGAGCAGAGCGCACACAATCACGATCCGCCCCAGCGGCGACCTCGGCGCACCCAGCGCCTCATCGATGCCGTGGATCGGAAACGGCGTGTAGGCTTCCATCTTCGAGTAGCCCGCCGCCCGCGCCGTGCGGATGGCCCGCATCAGCTCTTCCGGTGTGTCGAAGTCGCCCACCACGCCATAGTGCTTCGCCGCGCTGCCCGGCGCTTCATAGCCCGCCATGCCCAACTTGGAAAGGAGTGGAGCCAGCATTAGTGCGAACCTCCCTTTTGAGAGTTGATCTGGTGATGCAGCACGCCCTTCACCTCGCTGATCGCAATCATCGGCAGGAAGCGCAAAAACAGCAAAAAAAGTGTCAAAAACAGCCCCATAGTGCCCACAAACGTGCCGATATCCACCCAAGTTGGCTGGAAGTAGCCCCAACTCGATGGCAGGAAGTCCCGGTGCAGCGACGTCGCGATGATCACGAACCGCTCAAACCACATGCCGATGTTGATGAAGATCGCCAGCACGAACATCACCGGGATCGACGTGCGCAGCTTCTTAAACCAGAAGAACTGCGGAGCAATCACGTTGCAGCTCACCATCGTCCAGTACGCCCACCAATACGGCCCGAACGCGCGGTTCAGGAAGATAAACCGCTCATACTGGTTCGCGCTGTACCAGGCGATGAAAAACTCCGTCGCGTACGCAAAGCCCACAATCGTGCCCGTCGCCAGGATCACCTTGCACATGTTCTCCAGGTGCTTGATCGTGATCAGGTGTTGCAGGTTGTACACCCACCGCGCCAGCACCATCAGAGTGATCACCATCGCGAAGCCCGAAAACACAGCGCCGGCCACAAAGTACGGCGGGAAGATCGTCGTGTGCCAGCCCGGCAGCACGGACGTCGCAAAGTCAAAAGAAACGATGGAGTGCACCGACAACACCAGCGGAGTGGAGAGCCCCGCCAAGATCAGGTAGGCGAGTTCGTAGTGCCGCCACTGCGTGGCCGATCCGCGCCAGCCCAGGCTGAGTATCCCGAACACCGTCCGCCGCACCGGATTCGTCGTCCGGTCCCGCAGCGTGGCCAGATCCGGCACCAGCCCAACAAACCAGAACAGCGCCGAAACCGTGGCGTAGGTGGAGACCGCAAAAACGTCCCACATCAGCGGGCTGCGGAAGTTCTGCCACATGTTCAACGCTTCGTTCGGCATGGGGAACAGCCAGTAGGCCGCGCGCCACGGCCGCCCCGTGTGGAACAGCGGATAGATCATCGCGCAGGCCACGGCAAACAGCGTCATCGCCTCCGCCGCGCGGTTGATCGAAGTCCGCCACTTCTGCCGGAACAGAAACAAAATCGCCGAAATCAAAGTGCCTGCGTGGCCGATGCCGATCCACCACACGAAGTTCGTGATGTCCCAGCCCCAGCCCACCGGCGAGTTGTTGCCCCACACGCCGATGCCGGTCGTCACCAGGTACGTCAGGCACCCAATCAACAGCAGGAACAGCGGAACCGCCACCGCCATCGCC
>JBBQLF010000157.1:0-8502 GCA_038327695.1 Bryobacterales bacterium | reverse complement strand
ATCTGATCACGCTCTTGCGCAAGGAAATGACCCAACAACCCCACCTCCTTGCTCCCCTCGGATTCGAAATCACCGATCCAGGGTTAGTTCAGGCCGCCGCCGCTTGAGCAAAATGTAGAAACTCCAGCCGCGCCGTAGGCGCGCAAGTCTCTTGTTTCCCGTAGCCAGTTGGTGTGGCGTTATCATCCGCGGCGAATGCCGCGTGGCGCGGCACGCCGAAGGGCCTCTGGCGCAGCGGCCTGGGTGGGTCACTTTTGGCGAGCAGACCTGGGTCGTTTCTCGCGAGCGCCGAAGGCAATGGCGCTCAGTCACTCAGATTCAAGGGTCAAAGACCAATTGGATCACAGGGTAAGCGGGGCTATCCTGGTATTTCCGAGGGGCAGACCAGGGCGCGGAGGCGGGCCTGGACGGGCCGGACTCAGTGGAAGCGATTGATTTTTTGGGCGGAAAATAGAGTTTGAAGGGAGGTGACCGGGCGGCGGAATCGACGTAGATGGGCCTATGATCAAGCAGTCAAGCGTCTATGCGGCATCTTATCCTGACTCTGCACATGGGTACCGTCAACAGGGGCGGACGTCTCTCAACTGCCTTCAGATCGGATGCTTGACCTACAAGACATGGGAGGTCTGAGCAGAAGTTCGGATTAGAGCGGGCGCAACTACGCGCGGATCGCCCCGGCGGCTAGGCTCGCGTTCGGCGGCGGACCGCCATAGGCGCGGACGAGGAGTTTCGCCAGCTCCGCGACCCACAACACGCTGCTCGCGACGGCAATGGAGCGGGCCCAATCCCAACCGCTGAGACTCACGGTTCCGAACGCGACGTGTAGGAACGGGACGTAGATCACAAGCATATGCAGGGCGACTGATAGGGACACCGCCGCCCACAGCCAGCGATTGCGGAACAGGCCACGAAAGGCGCTTTGCACTGGCGAGCGGGCGTTGAAAGCGTTAAAGATCTGAAACAGCATTAACGTCGTAAACGCCATTGTGCGCCCGTACTCAATGCCACCAGTTCCTTCAATGAATCCGCCAGGCAACGCGGCGTCGAAGATCAGCAGAGTGCCGGCCGCCATGACCACGCCGACGAGGAGGATGCCGGCGCGCATGCGGCCATGGATGACCCCCTCATTGCGCGGGCGCGGAGGGCGGCTCATCAGATCCGGGTCTGGCGGGTCTATTCCGAGGGCGAGCGCCGGTGCGCCGTCGGTGACCAGGTTGATCCAGAGGATCTGCGTAGCAAGCAGGGGGAGCACGAGCATGTTCGCCCCGCCAAGCCCCAAAGGACCGGCGAGCACTACGGCGAAGAACATCGTCAGGACTTCGCCCACATTCGAGGACAGCAGATACCGCAAGAACTTCCGGATGTTGTCGAAAACTGCCCGTCCCTCTTCTACGGCCGCGACGATGGTGGCGAAGTTGTCGTCGGTGAGGACGAGATCGGCAGCCTCCTTCGACACGTCTGTGCCAGTGATGCCCATGGCCACGCCGATGTCCGAGGACTTGAGCGCCGGTGCGTCATTCACACCGTCACCGGTCATGGCAACCACATCTCCGTTGCTTCGCAGCGCGTTCACAATTTTCAGCTTGTGTTCGGGATTGACGCGCGCATAGACCGCCACGTCACGGGTGGCTGCGGCCAGTTCCTGATCGGACATGGCGTCGAGTTGCGTACCGGTGACGACGCGATCATCCAATGTGATGCCGAGTTCGCGGGCGATCGCCACTGCTGTGCCGGGATGGTCCCCTGTGATCAGAATCGGCCGGATGCCGGCGGCGCGGGCTCTCTCGACGGCCGCGCGCGCCTCCGGGCGAGGCGGATCGATCATGCCAATCAATCCAAGGAAGACGAGGTCGTGTTCGATCTCGCCGGCGCCACCGCTGGCAGTTCCGGTGGGATCGGCGGGATCGAGTGGCCGGAATGCCGCGCCCAGTGTGCGAAGCGCCTCCGTGGCCAGCTCTTCCGTCACGCCGAGAATCTGAGCCCGGCGCTCCGGGGTCAAGGGGCGCATTTCTTCCCCGGCCAGTTCGCGGGTGCAACGCTCCAGCAGCATGCCCGGCGCTCCCTTCGTGTAGACCACGCGGCCACCCGGAGATTCAGGGTGCTCATGCACCGTGCTCATTCGTTTTCGCTCCGATGAAAACGGCGCTTCCGTCAGGCGCGGAAACTGCGCCCGAATCGCTTCGAGCTCAATGCCTGCTTTTGCCGCAGCCACCAGCAGTGCTGCCTCGGTGGGGTCTCCCTGGATACTCCAGGATCCGTCTCGTTCGTTGAGCTGGGCATTGTTGGCCAGGGCGGCGGCCCGAAGCAGACGGTCTGTTTCGGTCTTCCCGTCTCCGGAAAGGGCGCGGCCGCCTTCGGCTTGCAGCGCTCCGTCCGGCGAGTAGCCCGTGCCCGTCACATCGACGCGGCCGGCCGCGGTGACAATCACCCGGACCGTCATCTCATTCCGAGTCAGCGTTCCGGTCTTATCCGAAGCGATGACCGTCGCCGAGCCCAGGGTTTCCACGGCCGGCAGTTTGCGCACGATCGCGCCCCGCTTCGCCATCCGCTGGACCCCCATCGCCAGCACTACGGTAACGACGGCGGCCAATCCCTCAGGTGCAGCCGCAACCGCCAGGGCGACGCCGAACATCAACACCTGGACAACCGTTTTCACATCGTGTACGCCGTACAGGACGAGGAGAGAGGTGACCACCACCGCCGCGATGGCGATGACCGCAACCCCAAGTTGCTTGCCGGTGCGGTTGAGTTCCAGTTGGAGCGGCGTAGTTGGGGATTTCGTGGTACTCAACATGCCGGCGATCTTGCCCAACTCGGTGCGCATTCCGGTAGCCGTCACGATGGCGCGGGCGTGCCCGTAACTGGCCAGCGTTCCGGCGTAAACCATATTGAGGCGGTCCCCAATTCCGGCGTCGTGACTCACAGGCGCCGGGCTTTTCAATACAGGCGTGCTCTCTCCGGTGAGCGACGCCTCCAACGTCTGTAACTCCACCGAGTCAATCAGCCGGGCATCGGCCGAAATCGTGTCGCCTTCATTGATGATCAGCAGGTCGCCCGAGACCAGCTCTCGAGTGGCCAGGCGGCGCTGCTCGCCGTCCCGGACCACGCTGGCCTCGGGCGCAGCCATGGCTCGCAAAGCGGCCAGGGCCTGTTCCGCGCGTCCTTCCTGGACAAAGCCGAGAAGCGCGTTCAGGAGGACGATGGTGACAATGACCAGGCCCTCGTACGGCAGGCTCGTGTCCCGCTCGACGGCCCAGACGGCGCCCGAGATGGCTGCCGCCGCCACGAGCAGCAGAACCAGGGCGTCCTTGAACTGCGCGAGGAACCGCTGCCAGGCGGGCTGCGCGCCCTCAGTCTCGAGTTCGTTCGCACCGTCCCGTTCCAGACGCGCTTGCGCCTCCAGCGAGGTAAGGCCGGCGGTCGTATCGGCTCCCAGGCTTGCGGCGACATCGGCAGCCTGCCGTTCGTACGGTTCTAGTTCTATCTGATCCACGGCGGTCTTCGCATTCATTGTCGATCTCACTCCACTCCCTAAGCTGCTTCTCTCCGGCCTACCACGGCGTCAAGTCCGCGAGGACTGAGGAGCCGGGCTGAACCTGCGGCACTTGCTCAGAACCATTGCCTGCGTAATGGGCAGTTCACTCTACAGTCCCACACGAACCGAGGCGGCGACCCGCGTGCGCCGCAGCAACCACACCTCGTCATGCACCCGGGTGCCGGGTGCTCTCAAAGCCGGCGCGCGCCCTTCGCCAAGCGTATTGGGAATGGGCCCACGGATATGGTGTCTGCCACTTCCAACCCGGCTGTTACCAACTAAACAGTGCGTCATAAGTACTTGTGCATCCGCTTCGTTGAAGATGCGCTTACGCTCCCTCACGTTCGCGGCTCTGTTACGGGCGCGTTTTCATCGGATTTGGCGGCCCGCAGGGCCATAGGGGACTCCCTGACGGCCGCGGCTCGGAAACAGAGTGGTAGTGAGCTGTGCGCGTCAGCAAGCGGCCGTTGCGGAAACCGCTTCCTGACGGCCGCGGCTCGGAAACAGAGTGGTCGTGAGGAGTGCGCGTCAGCAAGCGGCCGTTGCGGAAACAATAGTGACTTCGCGAATGGGCGATCAGCCCGACCGGCCAGCCGCCTGTAGGGTGAGCCATCCAGCAGCGTAACATCGTAGTTCTTCCCGACCTTGGTCTTTAGTTGGCCCTCGGAGTCCGAGCGGCGAGCGTCCACTTCGGCCCACAGTGCCGTCACCGAAGCGAGGCCCGGGATGAACGCATGCTTCGCAGCCCGGCACAAGTACGAGATAGCCAATGTCCGGTAGTTCCTCAAAGGAAAGGAGGAGCAATCCGGGGCCCAACCACGACGCTCAGGCTCTGGCAATTACTGAGAGCCCTGGCTGGCCTCGTTCAGGGCCAATGCGACCGCCGAGACTGCATATGGCCATTGGTGTGCGGTTGATGATTGCAGCTATCTACCAAACCGGCGGCGAGTCAGCAGCGCAAGGCTGGCATTTCGCCGCCCGGATGAGTGGTAGATCCGGCGTCTCTTGGCCACTCCCAAAGATGCCGGCCCATCGGAGAAACCGCAGCGGGGGGTTGCCTGAGAGGGCAATCCCCACAGTGGTTTCGTATTCGGAGGCGGTGTTTTGTCGCGCGGTTGGCGCGGCTGCGGTGCGAATTCCCCGCGACGCTGTGGCAAGCTGGAGCGGCCGGACCTCCCTGACCGAATGCGGTCAGATGACCGTATATCGCCGATTTGGCCGCCGTTCCCTACTCCCGTCAGTGTGCCGCACAACGCCCGCTGGAAGACGCATGCGGGTACCTGCAAATCCTACAGGCGGAGATCGACGGCGGTTCGCGTACCTCGGATCAGACTTGCCCCACCGCACCGCTCCAATCGACCCGAGGCGGACAATCGCGCCGGTTCGCGTACCTCGGATCAGACTTGCCCCACCGCACCGCTCCAATCGACCCGAGGCGGACAAGCGCGCCGGTTCGCGTACCTCGGATCAGACTTGCCCCACCGCACCGCTCCAATCGACCCGAGGCGGAGAGGCGCGCCGGCTCATGTTTGCAGTCAGTATGAACGATTCTCCGCGACGTGTGTTCCGCTGGGCAGCGTCGATGCCGGCGCGAAGCGTTGCGTGAACTCGACAATCAAGCGGCCGCTATGTCTGGCAGCGCTGGATCGGCACCCTGCCCGGTCCCCGCCCCAAGGAAGCTTACCAGCTCGCGGTTCACTTCGCCGGCGTGGGTCCATGTGATGGCGTGCGGACCGCCGGTGACCACGAAGGAGCGCGCACCCGGGATCAGTGCGGCCATCCGCAGTCCCGTGGCGCTGATGGGTAGAATTCGGTCCGCATCGCCCTGAATCACCAAAGTGGGTAGCTTGACGTTGGCAATATCCTGGCGGAAGTCTTCATACCAAGCCGCCACGCAAGCCAGGCAGGCCGTGGCGGAGGCACCGGCTGCCACGTTCCAGCAAGCCTGAACGGCCTGCTCGCTGACACGATTGCCGAGCAGGAGATCGGTGTTAAAGAAATTCTTGAAGAACTCGCCGAAAAACGCATACCGATCCGCGACGATCGCCTTCTGGATCCCCTCGAAAACACTGCCGTCCACGCCCTCCGGGTTGTCCGGCGTCTTCAAGAGGAAGGGAGGGACGCCGGAGATGAATACCGCTTTGCTCACGCCCTTGGAGCCGTATCGGCCCAGGTAGCGTGCCACCTCACCGCCTCCCATGGAGAAGCCTACCAGCGCGAAATCCCACAGTTCGAGTTGCGTCACGAGTCCGCGCAAGTCCGCGGCGAAGGTGTCGTAGTTGTAGCCGGACGCCGGTTGGCTGGACTTGCCGAATCCTCTGCGATCGTAGGTGATGACGCGATAACCCGCCGCCAGCAGGGCTGGGATCTGCTTTTCCCACGACGTGCCGCTCAGCGGATACCCGTGGATCAGGACTACCGGCTGACCGGAGCCGTGGTCCTCATAGTAAAGGTCAACGTTGCCGGAGTTCTCTTTCCCGGCAGTGATGTATGGCATTGGGAGTTTCCTTTGCGCCTGAGCGCGGTGAGATGGCGATGACGGTCAGATGCCCTGTGGGCGGTGCGCCTAGTGCTGAATGTGCGCTTCCAGAAACCACAACTGTTTGTCCGCTGTTCGGGAGATTTCGGTGAACAGATCCGCAGTGGACCTGTCGTGGTGCTCGTCCGCGATATCGATTGCCTTTCGGATGTGGGCAGTGAACAGGGCATAACGTTCGATCAAGGCACTCAAGTGGCTTTGCCCCTCCGTAGCGTGAACGGGATACTCCGGCAGCATGGAACTGGCCGCTGCCATTCGGGCGGTTCCCATCGCGACTCCGCCCAGTGCTGTCGCTCTTTCGGCGATGAGATCGATAAAGGGGAACAGCTCTCCCGCCAGCAGGTCAAACAATCCATGAAGCTGGAAGAAGTTCACGCCCTTCACGTTCCAGTGTGCCTGTTTCAGTTGTGAGTACAGGTCAGCGGTGGCGGCCAGCTGTCCGTTGAGCAATTCGATGAGAGGCAGGCGAGCGTCTCCAGGCAGGTCAATATGGCTTTGAAATGCTGGTGTTGCGATCGGTTCTGTGAACATATTTGTGATTTTCCCTTTGATCTTTTCCATCGCGGTGGGTTTCCGCCACCGGCGAAATGGAGTTGGGCCAGGAACGGGTTCGGAATTGAGCCCGTTCCTGCACTGTGTGGATGGCGCTGGTATTTGCTCGCCAGCTACGGCCCCGTGATCCTAGTCCCAGTAAGGCTTGGTTCCGTAGTATTTGTAGACTTCGGCCGCCCAGGCGCGGTCAGCCATGTCCGGCCAGTGTTCTTTATCGAAACCGGTCGCGTTCGTGAGCAACTCCTTATCGATGTTCAGAACGAACTGCCTTTCCACGGTGTCGACGGTGAGGGCACTCCAGGGAATGGCAAAGAGCTTATCCCCCATACCCATGAATCCACCGAAGGAAAGAACCGCGTAAGCGACGTGGCCACTGGCCAGGTCGATCATCAGATGTTCAATCTTGCCGAGATCTTCCTTCTGAAGATTCACGACGTTATCGCCTGTCAAAGTGCTCGCCGACAGGACTCTTGGCCGAACTGCCAATTGCGGGTTTGTCATCTTTTCTCCTTCTATCAGAGCCAGCCTTGGACGAACCCTCAGACCACTTCCACCGGTTCCCGTTCGGGCCTTTTCAGCGCATACCGGGTTGCTGCGACCGTCTGCTCCCGAAGGGCAATGCGCTGCGGGTGAACCGCGCCAGCGCGAGTCTTCACAGCCTCAACCACCGAGTACGGACAATACCAGAAGAAGGGGCAAGCGGATCGCCATGCCGGACCTCTACACCAGCAAGAGCACGTGGAGAGCCAGACGAAATTGCGGCGGTTGGCGGTGCCGGGCGCAGGGTCTGAGACAGTTCAGGCAGTGAAGTCCGAGGATGGCAGAACCAAGCGGATTGCGATGCTGGCGGGCTTTCGCCAGTGGGTTGCCATACGCACAATCCAAACAACAGAACAGGCCCCGGACGCAGTGTGGCGCGGGTGTGGAGCGCATTCGACATCAGCGCTCAGGGCATGGACTCGCCGCCAACGCGCCGGCTGCCAGCGGCCTTTCCGAGGACGTACAGCCCCCACGATTCCATGCGCGTTTGCAGCCAACGCCCACATGCACGAGTTGGGGTATCTCCGGTAAGAACACTGACGGTACTCGGTCAGGTGACCTTAGACGGTCACTGCGGCAGCGACCTGAGGTTCTCCGGTGAGGTCCGGTCCGGAGACTGTCCGCAGAACTGGCGGCACGGGCCAGCTCTCAATTGGGAATGGATGCTGGTATTGGATCGGTTGTGTTTGGGTTGGCCGCCGAAGTACGACTCGCGCCGGTAACAGGCTGGCGGACGCGGGAGAGGGCAACGGCATCGATTCGTCGAAATCCTCGCCGTGACCGCCGGTGGTGAAGCGACCGCATGACGTTGCCGGACGTAGGCCTGCCCGGCAAAGGCGTCCGCTCGCGTGGCGTGTTTCGTCCGGAGACAGGAGATGGTACCGCACGTGCACTGAAGAATGGGCAGGTAACGGCTCGCCGCGCTGCGGCTCCGTTGACGATGAAGGAGATAGAAATTGTCTGAACTCAACGCAGTGGTTGCTGTTTATAGCACGCATACCGAAGCGGAGGATGCCGTAAAGAGACTCGAGCAGGCTGGAATCGACATGCGCACCCTGTCCATCGTGGGCCGGGGTTCGCACACCGATGAACACGTGGTGGGCTACTACAATACCGGCGACCGGATGAAGTACTGGGGCAAGACCGGTGCGTTCTGGGGGGGCTTCTGGGGGCTGCTCTTCGGTTCCGCTGTCTTTGCCATTCCGGGAATCGGTCCGGTGATGGTCGCGGGCCCTGTGGTGGCGTGGATCGTGGGCGCGCTGGAAGGCGCCGCGGTGGTGGGGGGGCTGAGCGCCATCGGCGCTGGACTCTATGGCATGGGTATTCCTGAGTACAG
>JBBQLF010000156.1:0-8554 GCA_038327695.1 Bryobacterales bacterium | reverse complement strand
AGCGTTGATGGCGGTAGCTTTGATGGCGGGAGCGTTGATGTCGGGAGCGTTGATCGCGGTAGCGTTGATGGCGGGAGCGTTGATGGCGGGAGCGTTGATGGCGGGAGCGTTGATCGCGGTAGCGTTGATCGCGGTAGCGTTGATCGCGGGAGCGTTGATCGCGGTAGCGTTGATGGCGGGAGCGTTGATCGCGGGAGCGTTGATGGCGGGAGCGTTGATGGCGGGAGCGTTGATGGCGGTAGCGTTGATGGCGGTAGCGTTGATCAAGGTATAGTGCACCCTGACTTACTTCCAGAGCCACCGTGATCCACCTGGGTGTATGGTTGCCGGCCCATCGAAGTGCCAGGCACCGGGATTCCTGAGACGCGGTGTTCCGGCAGGGTCGCCGGAGTGGAGAACCGGATACCTGTCGCGAAATCCCCTCCACACCAGCGATAGGCGCATCGCCCGCCGTCTGGCCGGCTGAGTTTAGCGCCGATGGGGGCGCGGGCGGAGGGTCGTGCGCGTACGAGGGCGTCCGCCCTACTTTGGGGCGGGCGGGGGTTTCTGGCGGTGGATTTGGGTGGGTTTCAGCGGGCGGGGGGCGTAGGGGGGGCGACCGGGGGGTCGCGCGGAGACGAGGGCGTCCGCCCTACTTTGGAGCGGGTGGGGGGCGTGGCTACTGCGGCAGATAGTTGGCGGCCAGGGCGGCGAAGGCGTGGACCTGGGCGGATTGCCAGGACTGGTCGCGGCCTAACTCTCGCGCCAGGAGTTCGGCTACTCGCGGGGCCATCTGCGCGGCGGCGCGGGCATTGAGCAGGAGGGCCCGGGTGCGGCGGGAGAGCACGTCTTCTACCGTCCGGGCCATCTCCCAGCGGGCGGCCCAGAGGACTTCGGCCTCCACGTACGGTAGCGCCGGATGGAGCTGGCGGCCGCGCCCGGGGTGGCTGCGGATCATGTCCTGGATGGCGATGGCGTCTGAGCCGTAGACCTCCAGATGACCGAACTTGGCGGCGTGGTGGTGATAGCCGTGGACGCGCAGATGGCGGGTGACGCAGGCACGTTCCTCCAGGCCGGCCAGCAGGGACGCCTGGTTGACGCAGTCCTCGGCCATGTGGCGGTAGGTGGTCCACTTGCCGCCGGCGATGGTGAGCAGGCCGTTGGGATCAATGTGGATGGAGTGGTCGCGCGAGAGCGACGCGGTGGAAGCGCCGGGGGTGGACTTGACCAGCGGGCGGATGCCGGCCCAGGCGGAGAGGATGTCGGCGCGGACCGGGGGATGATGGAGATAGAGCCCGGCCGTCTCCAGGATGAACTGCACCTCGTGGTCAAACGGCACGGGTTCCAGGCAGACCGAGTGCAAGGCGGTATCGGTGGTGCCCACCAGCGTGTGGCCGTGCCAGGGGATGGCGAACATGACGCGGCCGTCGGCCGTGTGGGGCACCATGATGGCGGTGTCACCGCGCAGGAACGAGGCGTCAAAGACGAGATGGACGCCCTGGGACGGGGCGACCATGGGCGGCGCCTGGGGGTTGGCCAAGTGGCGGACCTGGTCAGAGAAACAGCCGGTGGCGTTGATGACCACGCGGGCCGGAATCTCAAAGGCCGCGTCTGTTTCGAGGTCCCGGGCGAGAGCACCGCGAATCATGCCGCCGGTCGATTTGAGGAGACTGACGGCCGGGCAGTAGTTCACCAGGGTTGCGCCCTGGTCCACGGCGGTGACGGCGAGTTGGACCAGCAGGCGCGAGTCGTCGAACTGCCCGTCGTAGTAGACGACGCCGCCGCGGAGGCCTTCCGGCTTGAGGGTGGGGATGGCGGCCAGCGTCTCTTCCTTGCTGACATTGCGCGAGGCGCCAAAGCCGTACTTGCCGGCCAGCACATCGTAGAGGCGCAACCCGATGCCATAGAAGGGCGCCTCCCACCATTCGTAGTTGGGCACGACGAACTCGAGATCGGAGACGAGATGGGGCGCGTTGCCGCGGAGGATGCCGCGTTCCTTCAGCGCCTCCATGACGAGAGTGAGATTGCCCTGCTCCAGGTAGCGGACGCCGCCGTGGACGAGCTTGGTGGAGCGCGAAGAGGTGCCCTTGCCGAAGTCGTCCTGTTCGATCAGGGCCACCTGGTAGCCGCGCGAGGCGGCATCGACGGCACAGCCTACGCCGGTGGCGCCGCCGCCGATGATGAGCAGGTCCCAGGGCTCGGGGTGAGCCTGGAGCCGGTCCATCAGTTCGGCGCGGTTCATTCCGATTCCCAATGGCGGGCGCGGTCGACGGCGCGGGACCAACGGGCGCGCAGGGCGGCGGCGCGGCCGGGGTCCATGGCGGGCTCAAAGCGCGCGCCGGCGGTCCACTGGCGGGCGATGGCTTCCTGATTCGGGAAGACGCCGGCGGCGAGGCCGGCCAGGTAGGCGGCACCGAGCGCGGTGGTTTCAGCGACGCCGGCGCGGACGACGGGCACGCCGAGGAGATCGGCCTGGCACTGGAGCAGCAGATCGTTTTGGGAAGCGCCGCCGTCGACGCGCAGTTCTTTGAGATCGATGGAGGAGTCGGCCTGCATGGCGGAGAGCAGATCGGCCACCTGGAAGGCGATGGCCTCCAGGGCGGCGCGGGCGATGTGCCCCGGGCCGGTGCCGCGGGTGATGCCCAGCATGGTTCCGCGGGCATAGGCGTCCCAGTGGGGCGCGCCGAGGCCGGTGAAGGCGGGCACCAGGACAACGCCGCCGGAGTCCGGCACGCTGCGGGCCAGAGCCTCCACCTCGGCCGAAGTGCGGATGAGGCCCAGGCCGTCGCGCAGCCACTGCACCACCGCGCCGCCAATGAAGACCGAGCCTTCCAGCGCGTAGTTGAGCCCGGAGCCGGTATCCCAGGCTACCGTGGTGAGCAGCCGGTTAGTGGAGGCGACGGGCTGGGTACCGGTCTGCATCAACATGAAGCAGCCCGTGCCGTAGGTGTTTTTGGTGAGGCCCGGTGAGAAGCAGGCCTGGCCGAAGAGGGCCGCCTGCTGATCTCCGGCCACGCCGGCGATGGGCAGACGGTGCGCGAACAGGTCCGGCGAGGTGGAGCCGAACGAGCCGCTGGAGGGGCGCACTTCCGGCAGGAGCGACCGGGGGATATCGAGGATCCGCAGCAGCTCATCGTCCCAGGCGCCGCTGTGGATGTTGTACAGCATGGTGCGGCTGGCGTTGGAAGGATCAGTGGCGTGCACGTGGCCGCCGGTGAGGTTCCAGATCAGCCAGGTGTCGATGGTGCCGAAAGCGAGTGAGCCGGCGGCGGCGCGGGCGCGGGCGCCCGGCACGTTGTCGAGCAGCCAGCGGACTTTGGTGCCGGAGAAGTAGGGATCGAGCATCAGCCCGGTGCGCTGCTGGATTTCGGCTTCCAGCCCGCCGCGGCGGAGCTGGTCACAGAAGCCGGCGGTGCGCCGGTCCTGCCAGACGATGGCGTTGTGGATGGGTTGGCCGGTGGCGCGGTCCCAGACGACGGCCGTCTCGCGCTGGTTGGTGATGCCGATGGCGGCGATCTGGCTGGGCTTGAGGTGGGCCTGGGCCAGCGCCTCCACGGTGACCGAGAGCTGAGTGGACCAGATTTCGTCCGGGCTATGCTCCACCCAGCCGGGCTGCGGATAGATCTGCGTGAACTCTTTCTGAGCGACGGAGACGGTGGCGCCGCGCTCATCAAACACGATGGCGCGGCTGGAGGTAGTGCCCTGGTCCAGGGCCAGCAGGTAGCTCATACGGACTCTGATGACGGGACTACTTGGCGGCTTGCTGGCGGGCGAACGGTCCCACGACGGGGATTTCGAAGTTTTCGCCCTGGTAGGCCTTCCACATCAGGAAGAGCCAGAACAGGAAACCGGCGAACGAGATCAGTGCGTAGATTGGCAGCAGGAGCAGAGCAAATACGTGCGCCATCGACGTGAGGATGTTGAGCACGATCCAGAGCCCAATCCAGGCGATGTTGAAGATGATCGACTGCCAGGCGTGGAACTTGACGCGCGGATTGGCGTTGTAGGGCGCCATGACCAGGAAGATGATGCCGGTGACCAGGCCGAGGAGGTAGCAGAGCGCGCAGGCGGCGTTCTCACTGAGCCCGGCGGGCTGCGCGCTGTAAGGCGAGCCCTGCGGCGGAGGCGGAGGTGTGAAGCCGGAGGCATTTTCGGTGGGCACGCCGGCTGGCGCGCCGCAGTTGGGGCAAAATGTCCCCGTCATGTTAGTGCCGCATTTTCCGCAGAAGGGCATGTTGAACTCCTATGGCTGATTCAAATCCTTGGCCGGTTGGTCCGGCCCGTCTTGTCATAGTAATCCCATTGGGCGCCGGTGTCACTGGGGTATTGGGAGCAGGTTGGCCGAGGACTGGCGGGAAGAGAGCGCTCCCTAATGGGCGCGGCTCTGATTGGTCGCGCGCCTGGGGTATTGGGATCAGGTTGGCCGAGGACTGGCGGGAAGCGAGTGCTCCCTGACGGGCGCGGCTCTGATTGGTCGCGCGCCTGGGGTATTGGGCGCAGGTTGGCCGAGGAATGGCGGGAAGAGAGCGCTTCCTAACGGGCGCGCGCCCGGGGTATTGGGCGCAGGTTGGCCGAGGACTGGAGATTCCAGCCTGATATGCTGAAATTGCCAGGGGGCGAATCACACCATGAGCACCATTGACAACCTGAAGGAAGCCTTCGCTGGCGAGAGCCAGGCGAGCCAGAAATACCGGGCGTTTGCGCTCCAGGCGGAGTTGGATGACCTGCCGAACATCGCGCAGTTGTTCCGCGCCGCTTCCGCCGCCGAGTGCATCCACGCCAAGGGGCATCTGCAGGCCATGGACGGGGTGGCTACGACCGCCGAAAACCTCAAGGCGGCCATCGCCGGGGAGACCCACGAATTTACGGCGATGTATCCGCCGATGCTCAAAGAAGCACAGGCCGAGGGGCACCGGGCGCAGATCATGTTCGGGTTCGCGATGAAGGCGGAAGCGGTGCACGCCGAGCTGTACGCGGCTGCGTTGCGGGCGCTGGAGCAGGGTGGGGACTTGGCCGAGGGGGGCTTCTACCTGTGCCCGAAGTGCGGCCACATTGAGTTTGGCGCTCCGCCCGAGATGTGCCCCCTCTGTGGCACGCCGCAGGAATTGTTTACGGCGGTGGAATGAAGCCGGCGCAGATCTGGCTGATTCGCCACGGGGAGACGGCGTGGTCCAAGACGGGGCAGCACAGCGGCCGCGTGGATCTGCCGCTGACGGCGCGCGGGGAAGAAGAGGCGCTGGAGGCCGGCGCATTGCTGGCCGGCGTGGCGTTTGACGGCGTGCTGGTGAGCACGCTGCAACGCGCGCGGCGGACGGCGGAGATCACCGGGCATCTGGCGCAGGCGCGGCTGGAGCCGCTGGTGCAGGAGTGGGACTACGGCCGGCTGAACGGCCGGACGGCGAGCGAGATCGGCGAAGAGTTCCCGGGCTGGACGATTTGGCGCGGGCCGGTGCCCGGCGGTGAGAGCATTGAGGACGTGGCCGGGCGCGCGGGCCAGGTTCTGGAGGAGATCCTCGGCGCAGGGGGCCGGTTCGCCGTGTTCTCGCACGGTCACTTTCTGCGCGTCCTGACAGCGCAATTTCTGGGGCTGGACCCGCGCCTGGGTGGGCACCTGGCCCTCTCCACGGCGGCGGTCTCCGTGGTCGGCTTCGAAGATGGTTTTCCTGTCATTCTCCGATGGAACATCCGATCCTCTCCATTACCGCGCTGATGGTCAGCGCTGCCTTGGGCGCCGGCGGCGCGGAGCCGGTGGACACCGCGGTCCGGCCATAGCTGGACCCCGATTGACCACACTCACGGGCCCGTGCCGGGGCTGGAGTGCGGCTATCTGGCGGGCCGCTGAACCCCTCTCCACCGCACCTCTGGTAAGTTGGAGATGACATGGCGCGCATACTGGACGGCAAAGCGATGGGGCAGCAGATCACGCAGGAACTGGTCCCTCGCGTGGAGGCGCTGGTGGCGCGGCGGCGCGCGCCGGGGTTGACCGTCATCCGGGTGGGGGACGATGCGGCGAGCGAGATCTACGTCCGCAACAAGGTGAAGACGTGCCGCGAGCTGGGCATGGTGAGCGAAGAGATCCGGTTGGCGGGCACGATCTCGACGGCGGAGCTGCTGGCTGAAATCGAGACGCTGAACGGGCGTGAGGAGATCGACGGGATCCTGGTGCAGATGCCACTGCCGCGGCAGGTGGACGCCCGGGCGGTACTGCTGGCCATCCACCCGGGCAAGGACGTGGACGGCTTCCACCCGTACAACGTGGGCCAACTGGTGGCCAACGCGGCGGGGCCGCGGCCGTGCACACCGGCCGGGGTGATGGAGATTCTGCGGCGGGCCGGCATCGGTGTGGCGGGCGCCAACGCGGTGGTGGTGGGCCGTTCCGATATTGTTGGCAAGCCGATGGCCATGCTGCTGCTGCACGCCCACGCAACTGTCACGATTTGCCACTCCAAGACGCGGGATCTGCCGGGCGTTTGCCGCGGCGCCGACATCCTGATTGGCGCCATGGGCCGCCCGGCGTTCCTGACGCGGGAGTTTATCCGGGCGGGCGCAGTGGTGATCGATGTCGGCATTAACAGGGTGACCGACGCGGCGGTGGCCGGCGCGATATGGCGCGGCGACGCCGCCCGGCTGCAGGCGTTTCAATCGAGAGGCAGCCTGCTGGTGGGCGATGTGCATCCGGGCGATGTGGCGGAACTGGCTGAGGCCTACACGCCGGTGCCGGGCGGCGTGGGCCCGCTGACGATCGCCATGCTGATGGCCAATACGGTGCAGATCGCCGAGACAAGGCTCGGCTGATTCCAGATGTTGCGCGTTGGACTCACGGGCGGACTGGCCACGGGCAAGAGCCTCGTGGGCCGCTATCTGGCCGATCTGGGTTGCCATTTGGTGAAGGCGGACGACCTGGGTCACGAGGTGATGCAGCCCGGCGGGGCGGCCTATGCCGGTGTGGTGCAGGAGTTCGGGGCCGGTATCGTGGATGGGACGGGGCACATCCAGCGGCGCGAACTGGGCGCGCTGGTGTTTGGGCGGCCGGAGCGGCTGAAGGCGCTGAATGAACTGGTGCACCCGGCAGTGATCGAGCGGGAAGAGGAGTGGATGAGAGACATAGCGCGTGTGGAGCCGGATGCCATTGTCATCGTGGAAGCGGCTATTCTGATAGAAACGGGCAGCTACCGGCGCTTTGACAAGCTGGTGCTCACGGTGTGCTCCAAGGAACAGCAGATTGAGCGAGCGGTCAAGCGGGATGGGCTGAGCCGCGAAGAGGTTCTGGACCGGCTGCGGCGGCAACTGCCGCTGGAAGAGAAACGAAAGTACGCCGACTACGTCATCGATACTTCGGGGGAAAAGGAGATGACGCTCGCACAGACGCAGCGCCTGTTCGCGCTGCTGAGAGGGCTGCCACAATGAATAAAAGAACTCTGATCATCGCTGGCTTGTTGGTGGGCGCGTTCGCGGCCGGGACTTCCTGGCGGAAATGGGGTCCCCTGGCCAGGTTGACGGGCAACCGTGGGACGCCCGCCTGGTCCGCGCCCGCGGTGGCGCTGGGGGCCGGGCTGAGCAGCGACGAAAACAACAACATTGACATCTACAAACGGGCGCATGAGGCGACGGTCAACATCACGTCGACGGTCTACCGGCGCGACTGGTTTCTGGAAGTCTACCCTTCGGCTGCGTCAGGCTCGGGCTTCCTGGTGGACCGCAAGGGCCGCATTCTCACCAACAACCACGTGGTCAGCGGACGGGCGACGGAGGTTCAGGTCACTCTGGCGGGCGGGCAGAAGTACAAGGCCAAGGTGGTCTATCGCGACCCGGCCAACGACCTGGCGCTGATCGAAATTCAACCCCGTAACGAGTTGAAGATGTACCTGCCGTTGGGCGACTCCGAGAAGCTGCAGGTGGGGCAGAAGGTGCTGGCCATCGGCAATCCGTTCGGCCTGGAAGGGACGCTGACCACGGGTATCGTCAGTTCGCTGGGCCGCGACATCGGCGACGAGAACGGACGCAAGCTGGAGGGCATGATTCAGACCGACGCGGCGATCAACCCGGGCAACTCCGGCGGGCCGCTGCTGGATTCGGCGGGCAACGTGATTGGCATCAACACGGCGATCCTGGGCCCGAACGGCAACATCGGCATCGGCTTCGCGATGCCGATCAACCGGGCCAAGATCATGATTGACGACTTCCAGAACAACAGAAGCATGGCGCGGCCGCGGCTGGGCGTGGACGTGATGCACGTCTACGGGGACCTGGCGGTGGAACTGGGCCTGCCGCAAGAGGGCGGCCTGCTGGTGCAGGGCGTGGGTGAGGGCTCAGCCGCCGAGAAGGCCGGCATTCGCGGCCCGCGGCGCGTGCTGGTGGCCGGCAACGCGGAGATCGGCATCGGCGGAGATTTCATCATGGCCATCGATGGCATCAAGGTAGACCGGATCGATGCGCTCACGCGCGCCTTGAGCCGCAAGCGCCCAGGCGATAAAGTAGAACTCACGCTGTTCCGCAACGGCAAGAAGACCACGCTGAACGTGACACTCGGACAGACATCGGACAATCTATGAAGACACTGGCATTCGCGCTAATC
>JBBQLF010000155.1:0-8557 GCA_038327695.1 Bryobacterales bacterium | reverse complement strand
ACGACCACAAGTTCGATCCCATTCCGCAGAAGGACTTCTACGCGCTCACGGCGTTTTTCCGCAACACCACGCAGCACGCCATGGACGGCAACATCTCCGACACTCCGCCTATCGTGGTTGTGCCGGCGGAGGCGGATCGCTCGCGTTGGGAGGCCATTGGCGCTCAGGAGAAGAACCTCACTGATGAACTGGCCCGGGCGCGGGCTGGGCTTGCCGCCACGAGCGGTGGCCCGCTTCACTCCCCGGACGAGTTGCTCTCCCTCAGCGTGGACGGCGCCATTGGCGTGACCACGCGCGAGGGCCGGCAGACGCTTCCGTTTTCCGAGGGCTTGTCGTTGGGCTCGTCACCGTGGCCGGGCCAGTTCGCGTTGCACTTTGGCCCGAAGGCATCAGTGGATTTGCCGAATATCGGCGCGATCGACACCAAAACGGCGTTCACGGTCAGCGCCTGGTTCCCGTTTCCCAAAGGCGAGGAGTACTACAACATAGCCTCCCAGAGTGACGCCAAGGACAAGAACCGCGGCTGGACGTTTTTCGTCAGCGGGCGCCTGCCCGGCGTTCGGTTCTACGGCACCGATGGCAAGCAGATGGAGATTCGCGCGGGCCATCTGGACCAGGTGATCTCCGGCAACTGGTATCACCTTGCTTTCTCCTATGACGGAAGCGGCGAGGCCCTGGGCGTGCGGATGTATATGAATGGCCGGGAGGTGCGCGCGCAGCGCTCGTCCAAGGCTGTCATCAGCGGGTCCATCCGGACCAGCGTGGCGCTGAAGCTCGGAAATCCCACACGCCCGCTGGATGGAGCCATCGCGGACTTCCGTGTCCTGGGAAAGGCGCTCTCGGCCGACGAAGTCGCGCTCCTGAATCCTGGCAATCCGGAGGGCCTGGCCCGTTTCGTTCAATCGCAGCAGGACCCGGCGGTTCAGAATATTCAGGCGCAGATGCGGGAACTGGAACTGGAGCGGCGCGCCATGCGGCGGCGCGGCGCGGTCTCCCTGGTGATGGAGGAGCGCACCGATCAGCCCGCCTTCGCGCACGTGCTGTTCCGCGGCGCCTACGATGCCCCACGCGCCAAGGTGGAAGCGAACACGCCCTCCGCGCTGCCTCCGATGACCTCCGACATGCCGCGCAACCGCGCCGGTCTGGCCAAGTGGATCGTGGATCCCGGCAATCCGTTGACGGCCCGTGTCACCGTGAATCGCTTCTGGCAGGAGTTGTTCGGCGACGGTTTGGTGAAGACCTCGGAGGACTTCGGCTCACAGGGACAGGCGCCGGTGAATCCGGAGTTGTTGGATTGGCTGGCCATCGAGTTCCGCGAGTCCTGGGACGTCAAGAAGTTCTATAAGCTCCTGCTGACTTCGTCGGCCTACCGGCAGGACGCCATCGCCACGCAGGAGAAGCTGGAGAAAGACCCCGACAACCGGCTGCTTTCTCGCGGCCCGCGCTTCCGCCTGGAAGGCGAAATGGTACGCGACTACGCGTTGGCCGTTAGCGGGTTGCTGGTGCCTGAGATCGGCGGTCCCAGCGTCAAGCCCTACCAGCCGGACGGCGTCTGGGAGGTGGTGGCCATGGATGGCAGCGACACCCGTTTCTACAAGCGCGACACTGGCGAAAAGCTCTACCGCCGCAGCCTCTACTGGTTCTGGAAACGCAGCGCGCCGCCCGCTTCGATGGAGATCTTCAACGCACCCACGCGGGAGACCTGCACGGTGCGCCGCGAGCGCACCAATACGCCGCTCCAGGCGCTGGTGACAATGAACGATCCGCAGTTTGTGGAGGCGGCGCGGGTTCTGGCCCAGCGGGCCATCGTGGCCTCCGGAGCCGACGTGGATCGGCAGATCGACTTTATTGCCGCGCGCCTGATGGCCCGGCCGCTATCGGATCAGGAGCGCGGCATTGTGCGCGGATCGTACAAGGAGTTTTTGCGCCACTACGACACCAAGCCCGCGGACGCGGCGGCGCTGGTCAAAACGGGCGAAACGAAACCGGCTGAGAATGTTTCGGTGGTAGAGCTTGCCGCGTTGACCATGGTCGCTAACCAGATGTTGAACCTCGACGAGGTGCTGACCAAATGAACGACATCACGCGCCGCAGATTCTTCGCACGGGGCGCGCAGGGCTTCGGCTCTCTGGCGCTCGCTCAGTTGTTGAACGCCGATTCGAAAAACGGCCTGCCGCACTTCGCGCCCAAGGTGAAGCGGGCGATCTACCTGCATATGGTGGGCGCGCCGCCGCAGTTGGAAACGTTCGACTATAAGCCGGGCATGAAGGACTGGTTCGACAAGGATTTGCCGGAGTCGATTCGCCAGGGGCAGCGCCTGACGACGATGACATCGAATCAGAGCCGGTTCCCCATTGCGCCTTCCGTGTTTCAGTTCGCCCAACATGGCAAGAGCGGCGCGCACGTCAGCGAACTGCTTCCCTACACGGCCAGGATGGTGGACGACATCGCAATCATCCGCTCCATGCACACTGAGGCGATCAATCACGAGCCGGCAATGACATTCATCCAGACCGGCTTCATGATCGCGGGCAAGCCGTGCATCGGCTCATGGCTCGCCTACGGGCTGGGCTCCATGAACAAGGATCTGCCGGCCTTTGTGGTGCTCCACGCCACACACTCCAACCCCAAGGCCAACGTGCAGGCGATTTCGGCGCGGCTCTGGAGTTCCGGCTTCCTGTCCGGCCAGTATTCCGGCGTGCCGCTGCGCTCCGGCGGCGATCCGGTGCTGTACATCAACAATCCGGACGGTGTGCCGCGCGAGGTCCGCCGGCAGATGCTGGACGGCGTTGGCGCGATGAACCAACTGGAAGCGGAGCGCTACCATGACCCCGAGACGCGAGTCCGCATCGAGCAGTACGAGATGGCGTTCCGGATGCAGGCTTCGGTGCCGGATCTCACCGATCTCTCGAAGGAGTCCGAGTCCACTTTCAAGCTCTATGGCGAGGATGCGCGCAAGGGCGGCACGTTCGCCAACAGCGTTCTGATGGCGCGCCGCCTGGTGGAGCGTGGCGTCCGTTTCGTGCAGCTCTACCACCGCGGCTGGGATGTCCATGGCAATCTGCCGGAGGTGCTGCCGACGCAGTGCAAGGACATTGACCAGGGCTGCTACGCCCTGGTGCAGGACCTCAAGCAACGTGGCATGCTGGACGACACGCTGGTCATCTGGGGCGGCGAGTTTGGACGCACCATCTACTCGCAGGGCAAGCTCACGCCCAAGGATTATGGCCGTGATCACCATCCGCGCTGCTTCAGCCTGTGGCTGGCCGGCGGCGGCATCAAGGGCGGCACGGTCTACGGGGAGACGGACGAGTTCTCCTACAACATCGTGAAGGACCCGGTGCACGTGCGCGATCTGCAGGCCACGCTGCTCCACCAGTTCGGCATTGACCACGACAAGTTCACGTTCAAGTACCAGGGGCTGGATCAACGGTTGACGGGCGTGGAGAAGTCGTCCGTGGTGAAGGGCATACTGGCCTGAGCTCGGGCCGCGCCCACACACGCGGCGTACGATAGTGGTGCACGGAACACGGCACGGCATCGTCGTTCCTGTTGACAAGGAGGGCCCATGAAGATTGCGGCCTGCATGCTCAGCGTCCTGGTCCTGATGGCGGACGGTCCGCGCGCGGTGATCTACAACGGTGACACGACGCCATCCAACTGCACTCCAACCTTCGATAACGGATAGCTGGCCGCCTATGGCCGCCCTGGCAACCGTGTCACTGTGTATGGCACGGAAGGCCAGGTGGCATTCCAGTTTGTGGCGGGGGATCGTGAGATGGTGACCAGCGCCGCCGTTGATACAGACGGCACAGCCGCGGTGGCCGTCGAATATCACCAGCGCGGCGAGGCTCATCGGATCTACGTCCTGGATCAGAAGGGGGCGACCAGGAGGGTGATCGAGACGGCGAATTATCTGCCCGCCAACGTCAGTTTTGCCCCGGACCATTCCATCTGGGCGAGCGGCACCGTACTCGGACCCAACGATGCTCCGCAAGCCGAATACGAGATCCTCAGGCACTACTCGCTGGAGGGCCAGGAGTTGGGCCGGCATTGGCCCAAGTCCCTGTTCCCGGGTCCCGATCCCGCGAGTCCGGCGATTGGCAGGTGGCGCTTGCGGGTGGCCGGGGACCGGGTCGGTGCGTTCTTCATCCCTGGCGGCCGGGCAGGACTTTGGGTGGAGGGCGACCTGGAGGGCAAAGTCCTGGGCCGGTGGAGGGTCAACCCGGACGCGATGCCTGCGGCCTTTGCGCCGGATGGCTCGATTTACGCGCAACTCGGTGGTGGGGGGGTGGCGAAGCTGGACCACGGAACGGGGTTATGGAAACCGGTGGCGGTGAGTGGCGCAGGAGTCCTGATCGGAGCGCAGGGGGCGGATCTGGTGTTCTGGCAACGAGGCGGGAACAGCTTGCAGTGGGTGGCTGTGCAGTAGAAGCGCAGACTCAGTAACTCAGATCGCTGGCCCGCAGATCCGTGAGCAGGTTCCACTGCCGTGCCTCGGTGGACCGCGAGTCGCGCAACCACTTTCGTTCCGCATCCGGCAGTTTGCGGCACAGCGTGTCTTCCTGTTCCAGGCGGTACTCGAAGAGGTTCTCTTCGACGGACGAGAGCCGGGCCAGTTGTTCCATCGGGCCGGCCGATCCTGCTCCGACTCGTAGAGCCAGGCACACGATGTAGCCCAGGCGGTTCTGTGCGCGGCGGCGGCGAGCCTCGCTGATGATCCACTCCCAGTCGAGGCTGTCGAAGTGCAAGACCAACCATGGCAGAGCCTCGACGACGCGCTCGTCCAGGTGCTCGCAGGATAGCGCCGCCAGCAGAACGACCGCCGGGTCGTGCCGGATTGCTTGCTCCGCGCCCTCCTGCCCTGGCGGGAACCCAGGACAACCGAGGGAAGCCAGCGCATCGCAGAGGGCTCTGGATCGCGCTTGCTCCTTCTTCGTCGCGGCGGACTTGGTTTGATGCACCAAGAGATAATCTACAACGATGCATGGGCGCAGTGGGCGTCCTATAATGGATGGACCTGCCATGAGTATCGATTGGTTTCCACTCTGGCTCAGCTTGCGCGTGGCGGCGCTGTCCACGCTGATTGCGCTGCTCGTTGGCCTGTGGCTCGCCTGGCTCTTCACCAGCCGGAGCTTTCCGGGCAAGAGCGTTCTGGAGGCCTGCATTACATTGCCTCTGGTTCTGCCTCCCACCGTGCTGGGTTACTATTTGCTGATCCTGCTGGGCCGCCAGAGCCATCTGGGGCAGGCCTACGAGTGGGTGTTCGGCCAGCCGCTTGTTTTCACCTGGCAGGCCGCCGTGGTGGCGGCGTTGCTGCATTCCGCGCCTTTGCTCATCAAGTTTTCCACCGCGGCCATGGAGAGCGTGCCGCGCCGCTACCCCAAGGCCGCGCGCTCGCTGGGCGCCTCGGAATGGCGCGTATTCTGGCGCGTCTCGCTGCCGCTGGCCTGGAGCCAGATTCTCGCCGCCACCGCGCTCGCCTTCGCCCGCTCACTGGGTGATTTCGGCATCACCATCATGCTCGCCGGCAATATCCCAGGCCGCACCCAGACGGTCTCAGTCGCCATCTACGACGCCGTCGAGGGCGGCCGCGGCGACGTGGCGCGTGTGTTGGTTCTGGTCGTCTCCGGCATCGCCCTGGTGAGCCTCACCGTCGCCAACCGGATGGGCCGCCTATCGGTCGGGAAGGCGGCCTGACGGGATGATCGACGCTCGCATTCGCAAGACATTTCCAGCCAGGAGTGATTCTGCGGAGTTCACGCTTGATGTGCACATCCGCACTTCGGCCCGCACCGCCGTGCTGTTTGGACCGAGCGGGGCGGGGAAGTCTCTCACCTTGGAATCCATCGCCGGGTTTGCTTCGCCGGATGATGGACGCATTCTTGTGGACGACGTTCTGCTCTTCGATGCCGGCTCGAAGCTCTCCCTGAGTCCGCAACAGCGCCGCACCGGTTATGTCTTTCAAAGCTCGGCTTTGTTCCCGCATATGACGTTGCGCGAGAACCTCGCATTCGGGGCCGGCGGGATGCCGCAACTGGAGAGGCGCCGGGCCGTCGGCGATATGCTCCAGCAATTCCACTTGTCCGATGTCGCAGGCCGGAAACCGGCTGAGTTGTCCGGTGGGCAGCGGCAACGGGGGTCCATCGCCCGGTCTTTGCTCTCCTCGCCCCGGATCCTGCTGCTCGACGAACCTTCGAGCGGCCTCGACGCGCCGTTGCGCGAAGAGCTGTATTCGATGCTCGATGAGGTGCAGGCCGCCGTCCAGATACCCATTCTCCTGGTTACCCACGACCTGGATGAGGCGATGCAGTTGGGTCAGGAGATGTTCGTGCTGCATTCCGGCCGCGTGGTCCAGCAGGGCCCGCCGGGTGAACTTCTGGATCGTCCTGCCAGCGAGGAGGTAGCCGCGCTGCTGGGCCGGTTCAATCGGTTCGACGCCGAGGTTTTGACCATGGACCCTTCTGCCAATCGCAGCCGCCTGCGGTGCACCACTGGCACCGGATTCCAGTTCGAAATGGATGGCCCATACTTCCCCGGCCATCTGCTAGGCGCGAGATTGCGGCTCGGTATCCGCGCCGATGCGCTGCGGGTGACCGCCTATGTTACCCACGGTGTGCCGATGCGCCTGGCCAAGCTCGGGCGCCGCACCCAAACCGTGCGCGCTGAGTTTGAGGGCGGCATCGTGGCCGAGATTCCAGGTGGCGGACTCGAAGGCGGTGCGCACAATGGAGAGTGGATGGTCCGTTTCCCACCTGAATCGTTGAGGCTGCTGAAATGAAATCCTTTTCCGAGTACGAGGTGCTCGCCGAGCGGGCGCACGGCCACATGTGCGCCGGCCAAGTCCTGGGGGTGCGTCTTGCAATCTATGGCCTCGAGCTTCTAGGGATCGACGATCCTACTGGCGCCCAGCGCAAACGCCTTGTGACCTACGTGGAGATAGACCGGTGTGCCACTGACGCGATCAGCGTGGTGACCGGTTGCCGCCTGGGCAAGCGCGCCCTGAAGTTCATGGACTTCGGCAAGATGGCGGCTACGTTTTGCGATCTGGAAACTGGCCGCGCCGTGCGCGTGGCGGCCCGGGAATCCAGCAAGGAGCGTGCCCGCGAGGTCTACCCGGAGATTGCGGATCGCAATCAGCAACAGATGAAGGCCTACCGCGAGCTGCCTGATTCCGACCTCTTTGCCTTCGATTGGGTGACCGTGCGCATCGGCCCTGAAGACCTGCCCGGGTTCAAGGGGCCTCGCGTGGTCTGCGGGATGTGTGGCGAGAGCATTGGCTTCCAGCGTGAAGTGGTGGTGGCAGGCCGGACGATGTGCCGCTCCTGCGCCGGCCAACGTTACTATGAACCGCTGTCACATCACTGATCGCCATTTGATCGGCGGTGTGGAGCCCTTGCTGGCGCGCATTCGGGACAATGATGCCGATGGGGTGGATCTGATACAGATCCGCGAGAAGGACCTGACCGCGCGGGCCTTGTGCGATCTGGTGCGGCGCGCCGTGTTGCTATGCCGGCGCGCCAGCGTGATCGTCAACTCGCGTTTAGACGTCGCGCTGGCGTGTGAAGCGCGCGGCGTGCATCTGCCGGCCGGTTCCCCTTCCGCCTCTGAGTTTCGCCTCCTGACCCCTGCTGGGTTTCTGATAGGGGTTTCCTGTCACAATCCCGCCGAGTTGCGCGCTGCCGAACGGGAAGGCGCCGACTACGCCCTGTTTGCCCCGGTCTTCCAGCCACTCTCCAAGGAGGACCGGCGCGTGCCACATGGCTTGGATGGCCTGCACGCGGCCTGCCACAGCGTGCGCATTCCGGTCTACGCATTGGGCGGCATCACGGTGGAAAACGCAGCCATGTGCGTCGAGGCCGGCGCCGTGGGCGTCGCCGGAATCACCCTGTTTCAGGCGCCGCACACGCACCCTCGGTGTGCTATATTGTGAGTGTCCCACTGGATGGGCCTGTGGCGCAGTTGGGAGCGCGCTTCCATGGCATGGAAGAGGTCGTCGGTTCGAACCCGACCAGGTCCACCAAAACCCTTCAAACACCTACGGCCCTCGGCCCATGAAACTCCGCGCCTGTGGAGCCGCGGGCACCCTGTGGATTTCGATGCTGCCCACCGTTAGGTCTCCACCGTCAACGCGATCCAATACATGTGCAGTGTGGGCAGCGTCTTTCGCGCATGTTGTTTGCTGGAGACGACAACATTTTGTTTCCCTATAAGGACGTTGCCCAGTGCGCCCACAGCCTCCAGCCTCAGGTTCGATTCAATGTTCCTTCTGCGGCCGGGGGTCGGTCTGCGCGACGCCGTTTTGCGGGAGGGAATGCCGATGAGGTGGTCCATTGGCTAGACTGGAAGCGTGCCGCTCAGGGAAAGGAGCTGTCCAAAATGTCGCTCGTCAGACCCACTCTCCATTTTTCATGTATCGTGCTCGCCGCACAGACCGTAATCCTACTTCCCGCACCATCTATGGCGCAACAGCGCGAGCCGGCCTTCGAGGTCTACGGCCTCACGGGCGGATACTTCCATGGCAACCTTTCCGCATCGCACGAGTGGAAACCCCAGG
>JBBQLF010000154.1:0-8559 GCA_038327695.1 Bryobacterales bacterium | reverse complement strand
GACGGTTCCGTGCGGGCAAAGTGACCTGCACGGACTTCAACCGACGCTCGGATGTGGCTCGAATAGTTGCACTGTGGATTCGCTGACGTTCAGGGGTGCTGCCAGTATAGGCCGGCGTCGATCAAGACGTCGAGAACGATTTACCGGCAACCCCGCCGGCGAGGTATCACAACGCTCGTCCTGCCTTACGCCCATTGGCCAGTTTTCAGGCGTCCCCCGAGGGTGCTCGCCCATTCTGCCCGGGGGATTACTCATTCGCAAGAGGCGCCGTCAACGGACTGAAGTTGGCGGGTGCAAGGATGCGGTGTCTACAGGCGAGCGTCCCACTTCTCGTCTGACTTCATCAGATCGTCCCAGGTGATCGCGCGGCCGGTGTAGGCTGCGGTGCGGCCCAGGATGGCGCTCAAGGCCGATTCCGCTCCCTGAGCAACTTCATTGAGGGGCTTGCCGTTGACGATGCTCTCGATGAAGCGGCGCTCCTTTTCCGCATCGGCGTCTTCGATGGCGCCTTTGAACGCGCCGGCGGCCGCGGCCTGGCCCTGGTTGGTCACCGGAACGCCAACGCCGGGCGCGTTCCATGCGTTGCGGCCGGTGATGCGGACGGGCGAGTCATACTTCATCTCCGCGCAGCCCTCGGTGCCAAAGTAGCGCATGGCGACGTCCCAGGATCCTTCGATGAACTGGGTGGATGTCAGTGTGACGTGAACGTCGCCCGGGTAGGTGTAGTTGACGTTGAAGTGGCTGGAGCAGTCGCCGGTGTCGCGGCGGCCCTTCCGGCCGCAGGTACCCTGAGCCGAGAGAGGGTGAGCGCCCAGGACCCAGTTGTTCACGTCGATGAGGTGGATGTTCTGTTCGACGATGATGTCGCCGCTGATAGTTCTGTCGAAGATCCAGTTGCGCAGGCGTTTCTCTTGCGGTGAGGCGTTGGGCCATTGCGGCCGCTCGATGGCGCCGGCGTAGTAGTGGGAAAGGCCGCAGACCATCTGGCCCATGGCGCCGGAGCGGACTCGCTGGACCAGTTCCATGTAGGGCGGCGCGTGGCGGAGCTGGAAGCCGATGACCACGCTTTGCCTGGCGCCTACCTTTTCACCCACCTTCATGACGCGCTTGCAGCCCGCCATGTCCACACCGACCGGCTTTTCGCAATAGACGTGCTTGCCGGAGGCCACTGACTTTTCCAGGTGCTCCGGGTGGAAGTAGGGCGGGGTGGCGATGTAGACCGCGTCGATCTCGCTGGACGCCAGCAGTTCATCCAGTGACTTCTGGCCGCTGAAGAGCATCTTCCTGTCTATGTTGGGCTTGCCGGCCTTGGCTGCCGCCGTGTCCAGTGCGTCTTTGCCGCGCGCCAACGCGTCCGGGTAGAGGTCTCCCAGCGCCGTCACGTGGGCTCCGGTGTTGGCGACGAACGACTGGGCCACACCCGTGCCGCGGCCACCGCAACCAAAGAGCGCGAGCCGCACGGCCGAGTTTCTCTGGGTGCCGCGCACCAGTTCCGGCTTCAGGATCAAAGGCGTGGCCGCAGCGAGCAGCGCGCGCCGGCTCAGGATGTTATCAGTCATGCATGTGTTCTATCACACTTCGAGTGAAAAGAGTTAACCTACTAAATGTAGTGGTTGCAAGAACCTCGCCACAAAATCTCGTCTACCACTTGCGCCGATCCGGAAATCGGTGTAATCTTGAAATCACTCCCCCCCGAGGTGGCGTGCTCCGATGGGCATGCGCCGTATCACTGGCATTCCTTTGAAAGGATGGCGCCATTGCTAGTACTCAAACGCGTTGAAATCCAGGGCTTCAAGTCATTTTGTGACCGGACCGAGATGCGGTTTCCGGGACGCGGTGTGGCCGCCATTGTCGGGCCAAACGGGTGCGGGAAGTCCAACTTGAGCGACGCCATCAGTTGGGTGCTGGGCGAGCAATCGGCCAAGAGTCTGCGTGGCGCCCGCATGGAAGACGTGATCTTTGCCGGCACGCGCGACCGCAAGCCGCTAGGCATGGCACAGGTGAGCATGGTCTTAGTGGACCCGCAGGGCAGCGTGACGTTGCCGGCGGCTAAAGCGGAAGCATTAAAGCACGCCAGGGCAACATTTTCCGAGCCAGCGGTTGAGGCGCGAGTTGAAGCGCTCGAAGACACGGCCGTCAAGTCCAATGGCAACGGTCACACCAATGGCTCTGCGCTGCAGGCACCCGGCAAAGAGCAGGAGATCATCATCACGCGGCGGCTGTTCCGCTCCGGCGAGAGCGAGTACCTGATCAACGGCAAGCAGGCCCGGCTCCGGGACATCCAGGATCTGTTCATGGGCACGGGCCTGGGGCCGGAATCCTACGCGATCATCGAGCAGGGCCGAATCGGCCAGATCCTCAGTTCCAAGCCGCTGGACCGGCGGGCGGTGATTGAAGAGGCGGCTGGGATTTCCCGTTTCAAGACCAAGCGGCGGTTGGCGGAAGCCAAGCTGGAGGGGGCCAAGCAGAACCTGACGCGCGTGTTCGACATCCTGGAGGAAGTCTCCCGGCAAGTGAATTCTTTGAAGCGGCAGGCCGGCAAGGCGAAGCGGTTTGAGGAGTTGAAGGGCGAACTGAACGTCCAACTTCAAGTGGCGCTGACGGGCCGGTACCGATTGCTGGACCGGGAAGCAACGCGAGTGGCGCTGGAGTTGGGCGAGGCGACTCGTCACTATCAGGATCTGCATGCGCAGGTGGATGAGCGCGAAAAGGCGATTTCGGCGGCGCGCGAAAGTTTCTACCAGACGGAAGCGAATCTGACCGAGGGCCGAAAGCGTTTGGCTGAAGTGCGCATTGAAACGGAGCGCACGCGCGGCCTGATGGAGTCTCAAGCCAAGCAGGCCGGCAGCATCGATCAGCGGCTGCAACAGGGCGAGACCGAAACCGAGGAGTTGAGCAGGCGGCTGGAGTCTCTGGAGCAGGAGCGCGTCAACCTGACCGCGCAACTGGTCAGCCTGCAGGAACAGGCGGGCGAGTCGCGGGCGCGGCTGCAAGCCAAGAACGAAGAGAAAGAGACGCTGCAGAATCAGCTCCGGGAGCGGGAGCGAGGGCTGGAACAATTCCGGCAGCAGGTAGTGCGGCTGTTGGGCGAGTCGTCGCAACTGCGCAACCAGATGGGGCAGATCGACACCTACCTGAGCGGCATCGAGCGGGACACGGCGCGTGTGCAGAAGGACGAGGAGACGGCGCAGGCGGACCTGACCCGCCTGGAGGCCAGCCGGGCGGAGTTTGCGGTCAAGATCGCGGCGCGGCAGAACGACCTGGACACCATACAGAACAGCCGCCAGCGGTGCGACGCCGATTTGCAGCAGCGCCGGGCGATGGCACAGGAGACGCGGCGGCAGTTGGACAACCTGAAGAACGAGACTTCCCGGTTGCGGGCGCGGCGGGATTCGCTGGAAGAAATCCTTTCTCACCGCGCGTATACGACGGAAACCGTGAAGCGTTTGTTTACGGCGGTGGGCCAGGGCCAGGCGCAGGGGCTAAAGCCCGCAGGCGTGTTGGCGGACTTCGTGGAACTGATCGATCCGAAGTTCGAGAAGGCTACCGAAGAGTTTCTCCATGAGGAGCTGGAATACGTCGTCGTTAAGACTTGGGAGGATGCCCAGCGGGGCATTGAAGTCCTACGCGGCGACCTCGACGGGCGCGCCACATTCCTGGTTGAGCCACATCTCAACAGCGACAGTTCTGTCGTTGTTTCCTCCCCCGTACATGAACCGGCCATCGGTCCCGAGACCGGGATCGTTGGCCGGTTAAGTGACGGCATCCGGTTCACGAACGGATTGACGAATGCTCCGGCGGCGCTGCTGCCACGGCTGGCCCGTTGCTTCCTGGCGGAGAGCCGGGAGGCGGCCCAGCGGCTGGCGGGCATGTACCCGGACATCTTCTTCCTTCTGTCCGACGGTGTGTGCTACAGCGGCCACGCAGTGAGCGGCGGTAAGAAGACGGGCACGGGTCCGCTGGCGTTGAAACGCGAATTGCGCGAGATTTCCGGGCAGTTCCAGGCGCGGCAGAACGCCCTGAGTGTCTCACAGGCGGCGCTGGAAGAGCTGGAGCTAGAGATTCAGACGTTAGCCGAGGAACTGGAACGGCTGCGGACGGAGCAGCAGCGGCAGGAGAAAGAGACGCTGGTGCTGGACCAGGAGATGCGCAAGATCTCCGAGGAGTTTCACCGCGCCACGCAGAGGCTGACGGTTTCCCGCGGGGAACTGGAGCGGTTGACGCGCGACGCGGCGCGGAGCCGCGAACAGCTGGCGCTGAAACATACGCAGGTGGAGGAGAAGGAGCAGCAGCGGGCGACCGTGGAAGGCTCGCTGGAAGAGGGCCGGAGCCTGCTCGAAGAGCTCAAGGGGCAGGTGAATACGCTGGCCGAGGAACACTCGGTACTGCGGGTGGAACTGGCCGGGCTGGAAGAGCGGCGGCGCGGCGTGGACAATGCGCTCTCGCGGCTGGAACACCAGTTGCGGGAAGTGGCCAACCGCCGGCAGAACATAGCGGCCGAGCTGGAGCGGCTGGGCGTGGCTCGGAACCGGTTGCTGGAAAACAACCTGCAACTGGAGGAGCGTGGCACCACCCTCGGCGACGAGCAGCGGCACATTGAGAAGATGGTTGCCGAATTCACGGAACTGGAGACGGCGCAGCGGGCGGCTCTGACCGAGGGTGAGGAAGCCATCAAGACGGTCCGCGCGGCATCGGCGGAGGCGCAGGACAAGAGGGGCCAGATCGAGATCGACCTGGTGCGGCGGCAGAGCCAGCTCTCTTTCCTGGATGAGACGTGCCGCAAGGATCTGGATATACCGGTGGCGGAGTTGGCCGCGGCCATCGACGCCGCGCCGGCAGATGGCGAACAAGGTGCTCCGGCGGTGGAGTTGGACGAGATGACGGTGGCCGACGCCGAGGACCGGGTGTCGGAGTTGCGAAAACGGATCGACGCGCTGGGGCCGGTGAATCCGGAGGCGCTCACGGAGTATCAGGAATCGCAGCAGCGTTATGACTTCCTGAACACGCAGCGGCAGGATTTGCTGGACTCCATCCGCGATACGGAGAAGGCCATCTCCGAGATCGACACGGAGTCGCGCAAGCGGTTCGTGGAGGCTTTTGGCGTAATCAATGAGCGGTTCAAGGAGATGTTCCGGACGCTGTTCGGCGGCGGGTTGGGGGAGATGCGGTTGACGGGTGAAGGCGACGCGCTGGATCAGGGCATCGAGATTGTCGCCTCGCCTCCGGGCAAGCGGCTGCAGAACGTATTACTGCTTTCGGGCGGCGAGAAGGCGCTGACGGCGGTGGCTCTGCTGATGGCGATCTTCTACTACCAGCCGAGCCCGTTCTGCATCCTGGACGAGGTGGATGCGCCGCTGGACGAGGCCAACGTGGGCCGGCTTGCCAACCTGTTGAAGGACATGGCGGCGCACACGCAGTTCATCGTCATCACGCATGCCAAGAAAACGATGGAGACGGCGGAGATGCTGTACGGCGTCACGATGCAGGAGCAGGGGGTCTCGAAGCTGGTCAGCGTGAAGCTGCAGGCACCGCCGCCTCCGTCGAGTTCTTTCATACAGACAGCGGCACGTGCTTAGAGATGGAACCGCGCCAGGCAACCCGATTGATCGGCATCGCCGGGCCTTCGTGCGCCGGCAAGAGCGAACTGGCGCGCTGGTTGTCGGCGCAGATGGGCGCGCCGGTGCTGAACCTGGATCACTACTACATCGATCTGGCGCATCTGCCGCTGGAGGTTCGCGCCCAGACGGATTTCGATGAAGCGCACAGCGTGGATCACGACGCCATTGTCGAGCACGCACGCACCTTGGCCGGCGGACAGGCCATTCACGCGCCGCACTACGATTTTTCGACGCACACGCGGGCACCTGGTGACGACGTGATCGTTCCCGGCCCATGGGTGATCCTGGAGGGGTTGTTCACGCTGTACTGGCCGGAGTTGCGCGAACTGCTGACCGTGAAGCTATTTGTGGAAGCGCCCAATCAGGTCTGTCTGGACCGGCGAATCGAGCGGGACGTACGGGAACGGGGCAGGACGCGGGAGTCCGTGATTGTGCAGTACGCGCGGACGGTTTGTCCGGGCGCGTTCCGGTTCATCTATCCGACCAAGTACCATGCCGATCTGGTGCTTTCGGGCGTGGACTCGCTGGATCATTCTGGCACCAAGGTGCTGAACTACATTCAGCACGCCTAAGGGCGCAGGCAAAGAAAAACCGGCCGGAGAGAAGCTCCCCGGCCGGTCTCGTTCAATCTGAAAACTACCAGCGGTTCCGGCCGCCGCCGCCGCCGCCACCACCGTAGCCGCCGCCGCCGCCCGAACGGCCGCCGCCGCCGCCGCCGCCGCTGCGCTCGGTCTTGGGACGAGCTTCGTTCACGTTCATGGTCCGGCCATCCAGATCCTTGCCATTGACGGCCGCGATAGCGCGGTCGCCTTCTTCGTCATTGCTCATCTCGACGAAACCAAAGCCGCGCGAACGGCCCGTTTCACGATCAGTGACGATGCTTACGCGGTCAACTGTGCCATACGCCTCAAACAGCGAACGCAGGGAATCTTCGGTTGCACCGAAACTGAGGTTGCCAACAAAAATATTTTTCACGCTAAATCCTTTACTGGTCGGAAGGCGGGCTAACTTCAAGGGAAAGAAGGACGAGCGGAAAACGCCGTTGGATCTTACCTGAGATTGGCTGGACGATCAAACCTACTTGACAGTATACATGAAATCGGGTGAATGCAAGGGGGCGGTCAAAAAAGGTACAGCGGTATGGGGGGAGTGGTCCGTCGTGCAAGGCCCGCGGGGTCGATCAGGGCAGCCAGTCGATGCGGTGCTGCATGCGATTCCAAATGGCGTTTGGGCCGGCGAGGGTGGCGCCTCGCGGCCAGGTTGGGGTGTTGGGGACCCTTTGCCATTGCTGATCAGGTTGGAGTGCGAAGAGAGCGTACGGCGTATCCAGGCGCTCGGTTTCAGCGGCGGCGCGGAGGGGCAGGAGGGCCAGGAGGACGCCGTTCGGCGCGACGGCCAGGCTGGCGAGAGCAGGCGCCTTGGGCATGGGGAGGGGACGAAGATCGATTTCGCCGGTGATGGTGTCCCATTGTATGAGCGTGGCGGCAGCGGGGAGCCAGGCTTGGAGGACACCGGGACTGGGGCTGAGGAGTTGGGGGATTCCGTCGAGGACAGCGCCCTTGGGGGCGGTGAGAGTCCAGCGGCCGGCCCGGTCGCCGGCGACGCGGTGGGCCAAGCCTTCGTCGCGGCCGCGGCCGAGGCACCAGAGGCCGGTCAGATCGTCGGCGGCGAGCTGGTCACAGACGACATCGTCCAGGGGGAGGAGGCGCGGGGCGCCGGTGGACGGATAGAGGCCCAGGTAGCGGGCGGAGGCGCCCATGGGGAGAATGGCATGGAAGGCGATGGCGAGGATGCCGTCGCGAGTGAGCGTGAAGTCGCGGACTTCGGCGCGGCGGAGGGACTCCAGGCCGGCGCCAGCCTCGACGATGCGGAGGATCTTGCCGGCGCGGTTGCGGACGGTGATGCGGCCTCCGCGCGAGCCGCCTTCGAGGGTGAGGATCTCGTCGAATAGGACCTTGGCTTTCGAGGTGGCAGCGGGGAGAGGCGTCTGGGCGCAGGCCGTGGCCAGGAGCAGCGGGAGGAGGGCAAGGTGGTGGGCTGCCATGATGCGAGCTTCTCTACGAGCTTAGCTGCCAATCGGGAGCGCTGCTGGAAGTGCGCAAGACCTGCGCAGCGGTAACTCGAAGGGGATTGACGGTTTCGGGAGTAGAACCCGCACCAAGTGGCTTGATGACATCCACAAGGAGGGGATGTGCTGTCTGAGATTGATCAGAGCCTACACTTTCACAGTGGGACGGCAAGTTCCCTGTTGCATTCATGCCGAAGCGACGCCGGAAGGCCATCTTCGGCCCAACCCGCGGGCAACTGCGTGCGATCTTCCCCTCGCTGGCCCGGCAGAAGGAGTGCCCGATCATCGAAGGCCGCCTGCTGCCGGCCCATGTGCACATGGGCATCGCGATTCTACCCAAGCACCCGGTAGAGTCTGTGATCGGGGTTTTGAATGGCAAGAGTGCCATCGCGATCGCCCGCCAGTGCGGCAAGAAGCGAGACTCTACAGGCGGGCACTTCCGGGCCCGCGGCTACGCGGTGTCTACAGTCAGGCTCGAACTGGAGCAGGTCCGCACACACATCCGCGAGCAGGATTACGCGGATGGAACAGGCGGACCACTCTGAACCGCCCATTGAGGCGCGCAGCGCGCGATGCCTGAACTCATGGCCAACCGCCTTATCGTCGCTCAGACGGATCTTCCGTGCCGTTTTGAACTGAAGTGATTGAGACCAAACGGATTACTCGTCTGGGGACCTACAATTGTAGTCATGTAAATAGTCACACAGCTATTGCCAGAACGGAATGATAGTGCTATCATGAAGTCATGTACGTGGCGGAGATCCCCAATCGCAACTCTCCCCCTGCCATCCTCATTCGCGAGTCCTTCCGCGAGGACGGCAAAGTCAAAAACCGCACCATCGCCAACATCTCCTCCTGGCCTGCTCCCCGCAT
>JBBQLF010000153.1:0-8597 GCA_038327695.1 Bryobacterales bacterium | reverse complement strand
CCTCGCTGCTGTACAACTGGGACCTGCGGACGTTTCTGCCGAAGGTGGTCCGGGACGTGCGGGAGGCGCAAACTGTGGACGGGTTGATCCCCAGTATCGTACCGGAGTACGTCACGTTTGGGGGCGGGTTCCGGGACTCGCCGGAGTGGGGCAGTGCGGGCGTGCTGGTGCCGCAGATGGCGTGGCAGTGGTATGGCGACGGCCAAACGCTGAGGTTCGCCTATCCGTCGATGAAAGCGTACAGCCAGTACCTGGGCACGCGCGCCCAGAACGGGTTGCTCGGCTACGGGCTTGGCGATTGGTATGACATCGGGCCGGGCGCGCCGGGCCGTTCGCAGCTCACGCCCATGGGTTTGACGGCGTCGGCGATGTGGTGGGCGGATTTGCAGGCGCTGCGGCGGGCGGCGCTGGCGCTGGGCCAACCGGAGGAGGCGCGGGGCTTTGCCCAACAGGCCGATAGGCTGCACCAGCGGTTCCAGGCGGCGTTCTACCAGCCGGCGGCGCGCACCTATGCGACCGGCAGCCAGACCTCGCTAGCCATGCCTCTGGCGCTCGGAATGGCCCCTGTGGCGGACCGTGCCGTGCTGGTGGCCAAGCTGGTGGCCGACATCGCGGCGCGGGGGCAGCACACCAGCGCCGGCGATGTGGGCTACAGCTATGTGCTCACGGCGCTGATGCAGGCCGGCCGCGGCGACGTGGTTTTCGAAATGGCGAACAATCCGGCGGCGCCGAGCTACGCGGCACAACTGGCAAACGGTGCGACGTCGCTGACCGAGGCTTGGGACGCCAACCCGGCCAGCTCGCAGAATCACCTGATGCTGGGCCACATTGTGCAGTGGTTCTACGGGGGACTGGCGGGCATCCGGCCGGATGCAGATGTGCCGGGCGCGCGGCACGTGGTGATTCAGCCGGAGCCGGGCGGGGACGTGACGTGGGTGAAGGCGGCGTGGGAGTCGATCCGCGGGCCGGTGCGGGTGGAGTGGCGGACGGAGGGCGGATCGTTCCGGCTGACGGTGGAAATCCCGCCGGGTATGACGGCCGATGTGCGAATGCCGGGCACGGCGGCGGCCCGGCCGGTGGGCTCAGGCCGGCACGAGTTTACCGGGCGGCGCTAGCCGGGGGCGGTTCGAAGACGAACGACAGTACGGCCGTGGAGGCGACGGGCGTGCCGTCCCCGGTGTGCGCCGGCTCAAATGTGGAAGAGCGGGCGGCCTCAATGGCGCGCTGGGCGAGGAAACGGAAGATGCTGTCGCCATTGCCCGCCGCTTTGGCGCGGGTCACGCTGCCGTCCGGACTGATAGCGACCTTGACGTCGACCCGGATGGGGCTGACGATGCGGGCGCGAATGCCTTCGGGCACCTCCGGTTCGGCCTGCTGGATGGCCACGGCCGGTACGGTGGAGGTGGGTGGTTTGGCGGGCGGCTCGGCGGGTGCGAGCGTGGGCAATTCAATGGGCGTGCGGGGCTGGGCGATGACGGTCTGGACGGGCTGGGCGGCGGGCGGCGCGGGGGAGCCGGCGTAGCGGTAGCCGGCGATGACCAGCGCGAGCACGCCGCAGGCCGCGGCGGCCCAGTGCCAGACTGGCCGTGGCGAGGCTGCGACGGGGGCGTGGACGGGTTCGGGTTCGGGTTCGAGTTGCGGAGTGGGGAGGAGCGAGAGGGCGACGGGCGCTTCGATGGGTGCCGGGCGGGGCGTCTCGGGGTCCTGCCGGTCATCAAAGGCGAACGGGGGATGGGCCGGCCCGGTGGGCAGCACACCGTCGCGGCGGAAGAAGAACCAGGCGACAGACTTGCTGATCGACAGGGGCTTGATGGAGAGGACGATCATCTCAGGCCCGGAGAAACGGGTGCGCATCAGGTCCTGATCTGCCTGGTCCAGCGCGAGTTCGCGGCCGGTGCAGCTTCGGAAGTAGCCGACGATGGCGGCGTCGCGGCGGGCGGCGAGTTCAGCCAGGTTGCGATCCAAACCGGCGAGGTCCTTGTCTGAAAGTGTGAAGGTCGGACCGAAGCGGTATTCGCAGGCGACTGGCTCGAAGCCCGTGATTTCCACCGCCAGCGGGCGATGGCCGGTGACGCGTCCGAGAAGGACTCCGCCCACTTCGGCGCCGCGGCGCGGCAGCGAGAGGAAGCCAGTCATCACCCTGGATTTCAGTTGATTCAACACGCCGGATGGCATGGAGACGGATGCGCCACTATCCGGCAGGGTCCAACGGCACGTCTTTCCCGCCGATTCATCGACCCGGATTCTTCGTCTAGAGACTGCGCTCGCGGATGATTCCACTGCAACTCTCCATTCCCCTGAAGGCACGGATATAGCACTCGTGCCACTTCTGCTCCAGTTTACCTGAGAAGCTGGAGTTTCGTATCCGCTAAACTGCCATTTATGCGAATCGGGATTCACTGTTCCACGTCGGGAGCCCTGGTGAATGCGGCGAAGAAGGCCCACCAACTGGGGGCGAATTGCCTGCAGATCTTTTCCGGCAGCCCGCGAATGTGGAAAGCGACGATGCCAACGCGGGAGGCGATGGAGGAAATGCGGGCGTTTCGGGCGGCGCATGATTTGACGCCGCTGGTGATTCACAACAGCTACCTGATTAACTGCGCGGCGGCCGATGAGACGATCCGGGCGAAATCGATTGCGGCGATGCGGGGGGAACTGGAACGGGCCATTGCGATTGGGGCGGAGTACCTGGTGATGCACCCGGGCAGCGCCAGGGATACGACGCTGGAGGCGGGGATTGAGACGCTGGCCCGCTCGCTGGAGGAGGCGTCGCGCGGGCTGCGGGCCGAAGGGTTTCAGTTGCTGCTGGAGAATACAGCCGGGGCGGGCTCCACCATCGGCCGGAGCCTGGAGGAGCTGAAGGCGATTGGCGAACTGCTGAGCGGGCGGCTGCCGTTTACGGTGGGCTACTGTCTGGATACGTGCCACCTGTATGCGTCGGGCTTCGATGTGGTGACGGCGAGCGGGCTGAACCGGGTGTTGGCCGATGCGGAGCGGGTGCTGGGTCTGGCGCACGTGCCGGTGATTCACGCCAACGACAGCAAGGGCGGGTTTGCATCGCGTCTCGACCGTCATGCGAACATAGGGGAAGGACACATTGGCCTGGAAGGGTTCCGGCGGATTTTGAATCATCCGAAGCTGCGGGACAAGGCCTTCGTGCTGGAAACGCCCATCGACAACGAGGGCGACGCCCAGCGCAATGTGGACGCCCTGAAATCACTATGCCGGAAAAGCCGTACAACCACGAAGAGATCGAGCTGAAATGGAGCGCCGCCTGGGACGCGCAGCCGGACCTGTACAAGGCCGCTGACGACGGCGTGAAGCCGCGCTACTACGTGCTGGAGATGCTGCCGTATCCGAGCGGGCGGCTGCACATGGGGCACGTGCGCAACTACTCGATCGGCGATACGCTGGCGCGCTATCAATGGATGCGCGGATTCGACGTGCTGCACCCGATGGGCTGGGACGCATTCGGCTTGCCGGCCGAAAACGCGGCGATCAAGAACAAGCGGCATCCAGGAGAGTGGACGCGCTCCAACATCGCGCACATGAAGGTGCAGCTGCGGCGGCTGGGTTTTGCCTACGACTGGGCGCGAGAGGTCTCGACTTGCGAGCCGGACTACTACCGCTGGAACCAGTGGCTGTTCCTGCGCATGATGGAAAAGGGCCTGGCGTACCGCAAGATTTCGCTGGTGAACTGGTGCCCGGAGTGCGCCACGGTGCTGGCCAATGAGCAGGTGGAAAACGGCTGCTGCTGGCGGCATGAGACGACGCCGGTGGAGCAGCGCGAGCTGGTGCAGTGGTTCCTGCGCATCACGGCGTATGCGGAGGAGCTGCTGAACGACATGCAGCAGATCGAGGCCGGGTGGCCGTCGATGGTGCTGACCATGCAACGCAACTGGATTGGGCGGAGCGAGGGCGCCGAGATCGATTTCGGGTTGAAGGACAGCGCGGAGAAGCTGCGCGTGTTCACCACGCGGGTTGACACGATTTATGGTGCAACTTGCGTCATTTTGGCACCGGAACACCCCGTTTCGAAGCAGTTTTGCACGGGTGAGCTGGCGGTGCGGCTGAAGGCGATGGTCGACGATCAGAGCCGCAAGGATCCTGAAAATCTGGTGAAGGATGGTTTCTTCACGGGGCATTTCGCGGTGAATCCTTACAATGGCGAGGAAGTTCCCGTGTGGGTGGCGAATTTCGTGCTGTGGGGTTACGGCACGGGCGCGATTATGGCCGTGCCGGCGCACGACGAGCGCGATTTCGAGTTTTGTACGAAATACGGGATTCCGATCGTGCCGGTAATCCGGCCGGTGGATGGCGTGCTGGCGGTGGCGCCGGCTGAGGCATTCACCGGCTACGGCGTGGTGGAGAATTCCGGCGAATGGTCCGGGCTGGCCAGCGCCGAGGCGCGCCAGCAGATGGCGGCGCGCGCCAAGAGCGAGGGCTTCGGCGAGGCGTCGATCACCTACCGGCTGAAAGATTGGGGCGTGTCGCGGCAGCGGTATTGGGGCACCCCGATTCCGGTGATCCACTGCGAGGCGTGCGGTGTGGTGCCGGTGCCGGACGAGCAACTGCCGGTGGTGCTGCCGCCGGACGCGGAACTGACCGGTAAGGGCAAGTCGCCGCTGGCGAGCCACGAGAGCTTCGTGCATACGAAGTGCCCGCAGTGCGGGGTGGCGGCGCGGCGCGAGACCGACACGATGGACACGTTTGTGGATTCGTCGTGGTACTTCTTCCGTTACGTGGATCCGCGGAACGGGGCGTTGCCGTTCGATCCGGCCAAGGTGGCGCCGTGGTTTCCGGTGGACCAGTACATCGGCGGCGTGACGCACGCTATTATGCACCTGCTGTATGCGCGCGTCTGGTGCAAGGTGATGCGTGACATTGGCCTGGCGAGCGTGGATGAGCCGTTCAAGAATCTATTCACGCAGGGCATGGTGCAACTGAACGGGCAGACGATGTCGAAGTCCAAGGGCAACATCGTGGACCCGGACGAGATGGTAGTGAAGTATGGCGCCGACACGTGCCGGCTGTTCACTCTGTTTGCCGCGCCGCCGGAAAAGAACATGGACTGGAACGAGTCCAGCGTGGAAGGGCAGTACCGCTTCGTCACGCGGATCTTCAAGTGGGTGACGCGGAATGCCGATGCGACGGAGGGCTCCGGTGAGACCGACGCGCGGGGGCTGCGGAAGCTGCATCAGACGATCGCTAAGATTACCTCGGATTTCGATAACCGCTGGCACTTCAATACGTCCATCGCGGCGCTGATGGAATTGCTGAACGAGCTGCAGGCCTGCGAGGCGGGGCTGTCACCGGCGGTACGGCAGGAGTGCGCCACCAAGCTGACTCTGCTGCTGGCGCCGTTTGCACCGTTTGTGGCCGAGGAACTCTGGGAGACGATGGGGCACGCCGGACCTGTGTTCAAGCAGGGCTGGCCGGTGTTCGACGCGGACCTGGCGCGGGAGGAATCGCTGGAGATTCCGGTGCAGGTCAACGGCAAGGTTCGTGGGCGCGTGACGGTGCCCAACGGATCGGCGAAGGAAGAGCAGGAGCAGGCGGCCCTGGCCGATGCCAGGATCCAAACGCTGATTGCCGGCAAGGAGATCGTGAAGATAATCGTGGTGCCGGGCAAGTTGGTCAATATCGTTGTGAAGGGGTGATGAACCATGCGGAGTGCCTTGTTGCTGTTGGCGCTGACGGACGCTGTGTTTGGGCAAACCGTGATGGAGCGGATGCGGGGGATGATCCGGCAGGGTGAAATTCCAGGCGCCGTGACGCTGGTGGCTGACCGGGCGGGCGTGCGGCGGCTGGAGGCGATCGGGCACGCCGATGCGGCGGGCCGGGCGGCGATGCAGACGGACTCCATCTTCTGGATTGCGTCGATGACGAAGCCCATTACGGCGACGGCCATCCTGATGCTGGAGGAAGAAGGCAAGCTCTCGGTGGAAGACCCGGTGAGCAAGTACATTCCGGAGCTGAGCGGGCCCAAGACGAGGGACGGCCAGATACGGGTGGTGACGCTGCGCCATCTGTTGACGCATACCTCCGGGATGGCCGAGGCGAAGCGCGAGGAGATGAAGGCCGCGCGGACGCTGGAGCAGTTGATACCCGCGTTTGCCGGCAAGCCGCTGGTCTTTGTGCCGGGGAGCCAGTGGCAGTACTGCCAGAGCGGCATCAACACGCTGGGCCGCATTGTCGAGGTGGTCTCGGGGCAGGCGTTTGAAGAGTTTCTGCAGGAACGGTTGTTCGGGCCGCTGCAGATGCGGGACACGGCGTTCTACCTGACGGCGGAGCAGATGGCGCGTTATGTGGCTCCGGTGGAACAGATGGACGGCAAGCTGCGCGAAAGCTCGCTTGGCCTGCTGTTTGGCGAGTCACCGATGTTCCGGGGCCACTATCCGGCGGCCAATGGCGGATTGTTTTCGACGGCGGCGGACTACGCGCAGTTTGCGCGGATGATCCTGAACGGTGGCACGCTCAATGGGCGGAAGTTCCTGACGCGGGAGTCCGTGGAGAAGATGACGAAGGTCCAGACCGGCGAACTGGTCACGGGGTTTACGCCGGGCAACGGATGGGGGCTGGGCTGGTGCGTGGTGCGCGCGCCGCAGGGCATCACGGCGATGCTGTCGCCGGGGACATACGGGCACGGCGGCGCGAACGGGACGCAGGCATGGATCGATCCGGTGAAGGGGCGTATCTACGTGCTGATGGTGCAGCGCTCGAACTTCGGAAACTCCGACGATTCGGTGGTGCGCCGCGCGTTCCAGGAAGCGGCGGCGCGGTAGGGCCTATTTCAGGGCCTCGGTGCGCTGGGCGACGGGCGCCAGCGCGGGCAGGCCGTTCTCGGGCTTGTCGAGATAGAAGAGCGCGACGGCGGACCAGTCGTCCCGGCGATAGGCGTTCACCCAGGCGTCGGCGGGCGCATTCAGCGATTCCAACTGGACGGTTTCGCCGGATTCGGCGAGCTTGGTGAAGCGGCCGCGGTGCTCGATACTCACCGGGCGCATGGCGACGCCGCGCTTCTGCATGGCGGTCATCTTGTCCTTCGTGTCACCACCGATCTGCTGCATGGTGACGCGGATCTCCTTATGGAAGTAGACGGGATCCGGGATGTGATAGCGGTAGAAGGCGTACTGGCCGGCTTTGGCGTCTGAGACCAGGCTGCCCTGATAGCGCTGGTGATAGGTGCCTTGGCCCCAGCCCGTGCCGATGTAGTCCTCCGTGCCTGTGCCAATGATGGTGGGCAGGTCTTTGCCGCCGTCGCCATCGACGTACATCTTCACCTCACCCTCGCCCCACCAGCCTGTGTTGTCCGGGTGTGTCATGACGCCGGCGTGAACGCCGAGGAAGCGTCCCTCGCCCTGCACGTGCGGGAGCAGCTCGAAATCGCGGCCGAGCGTGGTCCAGCGTTCGCGGCGCCATGACGCGTGGAAGTAGAGCGAGTCGGGGTCGGGTTTGTCTAACGCGAGGGTGTCGATGTCGTAGAAGAAGAGCGGGATGTGGCGTGTGCTTTCGTTGGTCATGGTGACGCGGGCGGCGGTGCGGAACGGCATGGGGATGTAGCAGTTGAACGAGCGGCCTTCGGGATCTGAGAAGAGTTCGTTTTCAAAGGCCACGGGGCGGCCGAGAATCGCGCCGAAGAAATCGCCGGCGGGGACGGAGACGGCGGGCGTGGGACGGCCGTCCCAATAGATGTCGAGGCGCATGGAGCGGAGCATTTCGGGGTCGCGATCACGGACGGTGAACCAGATGCGGCGGATCTCACCGGCGCCCTTCACGTCGAGCAGAGTCTTGGTTTCGCCGGCGGCGATGGCGTCGAAGGCGTGGCCCTTGGCACCGCGGTTTTCGCGGCCTCCGGCGCCTTTGCCGGCCGTGGGGTTCTCAAAGGACGACCAGCGGGTGTGGGCGCCGGGGCGGCGTTTGGCGAGGTCAGAATCGGCTGCGGGCAGAAGCGTGGCGGCGAGGAGGCAGAGGAGCGTGCGGTAGGGCATGGGGAGATGCTACCGCAACTACAGCGGCCGGAAGCGGCAGGAGAAGTGGCGCAGGAATTCAGGCTGCTCCGCGATGACGTAGCCGCGCAGGTCGCTCTTGCGTGCCTCGATTTCCAGGATCGCTTCCACCACGTAATCGATGTGGCTCTGGGTGTAGACGCGGCGGGGGATGGCGAGGCGCAGCAGCTCATTGCGGGCGTGGGCGCCGAACATGACGGAGCCGATCTCCACGCTGCGGATGCCGGCGTGGCGGTAGAGCTCTACCGCCAGAGATTGGGCGGGGAACTCGTGTTTGGGAATGTGCGGCAGGAAGCGGCCGGCGTCGATGTAGATGGCGTGGCCGCCGGGGGGCTCCACGATGGGCACGCCGTGATCGGCGATGTGGCGGCCCAGGTAGCGGGTGGAGGCGATGCGGTACTCCAGGTAGTCCGGATCGAGAATCTCATCCAGGCCCACGGCAATGGCTTCCAGGTCCCGGCCAGCGAGGCCGCCGTAGGTGGGGAAGCCCTCGGTGAGGATGAGGAGGTTCTTCTCTTGCTGAGCGAGGGCGGGGTCGTTGGTGCAGAGCAGGCCGCCGATATTGGCGAAGGCGTCCTTCTTGGCGGA
>JBBQLF010000152.1:0-8624 GCA_038327695.1 Bryobacterales bacterium | reverse complement strand
CAGCGCGGCGGCGAAGCTATTCGGCGAACCGCGTTGTGTCGTGTTCAAGGTTGGATGATAGGTGGTGCCGCCACCGAAACCGATATAGCCGCGAGGGTTGGCGGTCTCAGGCTGCCAGTGATTCATCTCCAGCCGCCGCGCCTCAAAGCCCCAGCGGAACTCATGCGCGCCCTTGAGCTTGCTGAAATTGGTCTGGTAGGTGTAGCCGCGCTCGGCGCGCCACACGGGCGCCCACGTCGCGCCGACGCCGACATAGCTGAAGCCGAAGCCGTCCACCTGCGGTGCGCCGCCGTAACGGTTGTCCTTGGCGTACTGCCTGCCGCCATTGGTACCCGGAATCTTCCAGACGTCCAGACCGATGTTCTTGTCCACGTTCGGAATTCCGACCACCTGGTCCATGCGGGTGTAGCCGAAGACGCCGTCCATAAAGAACGACGGGGAGAACGTGTAGTTGTAACCCACGGTCGGAATCTGGGTGGTCGTATCGCCAAAACCCTCCGTGCCCAGCGACGGTCCGCCGAGATCGCCGAAGATGTACTTGCCCGCCACAGGCGCGTCCATGCGGCTGTACTTGCCCCAGATCGCCAGTTTTTGACTGGCGATGTAGTTCATCTTCACGTCGTACTGGTTGCGGTCGAGTTTGAGCACGCCCGCTGCATAGTAGTTGCCGCCCAGGTTCCACAGCAGATCAGTCGGCGACTTCTGATTGGGCAGCGGAACGTCTTTGTAAAGGTTCGGGAAGATCGAGTTAAATCGCGCCTTCGGAACGATGTTGCCGGCGAACGGTGTACGCCCGGCCGCATTGGTCATCGGCGCCGACGCCGGATCGTAGACCACGCCAAGCCCCGTCCACTGGCTGAAGTCGCCGTCCCGCATCGCCTGCGGCGCCACGGAGTAGTTGCCGTCGTAGCCAGTCCGCTCTGACGTCCGTTCATAGCTGAAGAAGTAGAACAGCTTGTCCTTCTTGATCGGCCCGCCAATGGTGCCGCCGCCCTGGTTGAAGATGGTCAACGGCAGCTTGTAAGTGGCCGAACGGTAGTACGGCGCCGTGTTCAGGTGCTGGTTGTTGTGGAACCAGAAGCCGACGCCGTGCAGATCGTTCGTACCGGACTTGGTCGCCACCGTGATGGCTGCGCCGCCGGCCATGCCCTGCTCGGCGTCAAACGAATTCGTTGAGATATTCACCGTCTCGATCGATTCCGCCGGTTGAACGTAAGCGGTGTGGTGCGGCAGCCAAACGTTGATGTTCACCGCGCCGTCCGTCAGCGTGTTGTTAGTGTTTCGCGCCGTGCCGTTGACGTTGGTCGTCAGCGCGCGTCCGGGCGTGTCGACCACCGCATTCTGCAGTCCGGCTGGTGTTGCGCCGGGCACCAGGTTAATCAACTGCTGATAGTTCCGGTAGCCATACAGCGGCATCTGCGTGATTGCGCTGGAGGCCAGTTCCGACCGGACGTCGGACTTGTCCGTCTGCAACGCCACTGTGCTGGCAGAGACCGTCACCTGCTCGGCGATCTGGCCGACTTCCAGTCTGGCGTCCACACGGGTGACCGTGTTGATCGTAATTTCTACGCCAGTCCGGGTCGAGGTCCGGAACCCCGCCTTGGTGATCTTAACTGTGTAGCTGCCCGCCTGCAAGTTCGGAATCGCGTAGCGGCCCTGATCGTCCGCTTTTGCCTCGCGAGTTCCGCCCGTGGCGGGGTTGGTGAGTTGAATGTCCGCGCCCGGCACGATCGCGCCGGTGGGATCTTCCACCGTACCGACAACCGAGCCATACAGCACCTGAGCGGCTGCGGGCACACAGCATAACGCGCAAAGCGCAGCTATGCTCAGGACCCTGAGTAAATGTCTTGACATAGTGAACACGAGACGACCTCCTTTAGGGAGTTTAACCGATTTAGCAGAACCGTCAAGTCAATTGCTGTTCCAGCCCGATTTTGGGCCGGCGTGCGTGGGACCTTCTCCGGCCCGATACACTGGGTAGGGAATGGGTGATCCTCTCTTTCTCTCTCTCTGGCTGCGCGGCTATTCGCCGATCGCGCTGCCCGTCTACCTGCGCAAAGCCTTGGCTCTGTTTCCTTACTCGGCGCTGGCGCCCATGAGCGTGTTGCGCGTCTACGCGCTCTCCTTCCGCGAGGCGCCCATCTTCGAGGAGTTCATTGAGGGCGTTCCGGATCCGCAAGCCGTGGCCCAACAGGCCCAGGAGTTTCTGCACGAGGATTGCGCCTTCCAGTTGGAGACCCAATGGGATCTCTACCAGTGGAACGGCGAGTGGGAGCTGAAGCCCTCCCGTGTGCTGATCGACGTCTATACCCCCGAGTTTGAAGACGCCGCCGGAGAGCATGCCCGCGTGGACCTCGGCGCAGAGGGCCTCTACCTGCCGCAACCGCATAGCGATCAGTTGCGGCCCGTGCAGTCCAATATTCGCAGCGTCCTCCGCCTTGCTCAGGATCTGGAAGAGGAACTATCCGTGGAACGCCGCCTGCTCTGGTCAGACGATGAAGCCAACTTCGCCGAACGCCTAGCCGCCCTGCTGGATTGAGATCGCGCTCAGCGCTTCCAGCAGTTCCTTGGGCATATAGGGCTTGAGCAACGAGCTGACCCGGTGCCGTTGTTCCGGCGGCAGCCATTCATTGGTGAAGGGAGTACCGCTGGAGATCACCACGTGCAGCGCCGGCGCGGCGGCCAGCAGGTCCGGCAGCAACTCCGCGCCGCCGATATCGGGTAGTTTCAAATCAAGCACGACAACTTGAAAGGGACAGGGGCACTGGCGGCATTTATCGAGTGCAGCCTGACCTGTTTCGGCGATGTCTACCGTATGGCCCAGACGTTGCAGGTACTTCTGCAGCAGGGCCAGCAGCGGCTTTTCGTCGTCCACCAGGAGTAGCGAGAGGTTCGCCATAGAGCGTTCTATGAACATACCATCGAATGGAGGGGTTCGATATGAAACCAATTCTGCCGGTTGTCCTGACCGTGGCTCTTCTGCCAGCAGCGGAACTGCCCATAACCCGCGTGACGTTGTACAAAAACGGCGTGGCCTATTACGAGCGCGCCGGCGAGGTGAAGGCGGGTGAGCCGGCGCGGCTCGACTTCCAGACCTCGGAGATGGACGACGTGCTGAAAAGCCTGGTGCTGGATGCGCCCGGCGGAGTGGCCCGCGTCCGCTATGAATTGAACGAGCCGCTGCAACGCAAGCTGGCCGATCAGGGCATCAACGTCACGGCGCAGCAGCCGCTGGCTCTGCTGCTGGATCAGTGGCGCGGCACGCGAGTGGAGATGAAGTTCCGCGGCGAGCCGGTCAGCGGCGTCATCGTGAGCGGGCGTCTGGCGCCCCTGCCGAATCAGGGCCAGAAGCAGGAGTTGACCGTGCTGGTGGACTCCGTCGAGCTGCGGATAATCGATCTGGAAGGCGTGACGGCGCTGAAATTGACGGACTCCAAACTCCAGGCTCAGTTCGCCGAGGCGCTCAGCGCCGTGGCTCAGTCGCGCTCCAAGGACAAGCGGGCGGTCTATGTGGATCTGGCCGGCGGCGGGGCCGGCAAACTCACCGCGCACTATCTGGTGCCGGCGCCGGTCTGGAAATCCAGCTACCGGCTGCTGCTGCCTGACGCCGGTGAGGCCACGCTGGAGGGTTGGGCGATCATCGATAATTCCAGCGGCGAGGATTGGACCAAAGTCGACTTGACCGTGGTCAGCGGCAAGCCGGTCTCCTTCGTGAGCAAGCTGTATGAGCCCAAGTACTTGAAGCGGCCGGAGGCGTCCCTGGCCGACGATCAGGCCGTCGCGCCGGTCGTCTATGAGAGTGCCATGGCCGAACAACGACTGAACGCGCCGATGAACGCGCCGAAGATGGAGGCCGCCGGCCGCATGAGAAACGCACTGGCTATGCGCAGCGAGGCGCCCGCTCCTCCTGCCATGATGTTGAGTTCCGTGATGCCGGACACAGTGGCGCGTGAAGCGGGCGAATTGTTTGAATACCGCTTCGCCACTGCCGTCACGGCGAAGAAGGGCGAATCGCTCCTGCTGCCGTTTGTCCAGCAGAAGATCGGCGCACGCAAGCTGCTGATCTACTCGGACCGTTCGCAACTCAATCCCCGCAATGCGGCCGAGATCACTAACTCTTCCGGCAAAACCCTGGACGGCGGGCCGATCACCATCTACCAGCCCGGCGGCTACTCGGGCGAAGCGCTGATGGAGACGCTGAAGGCCGGCGACAAACGCCTGATCTCTTACTCTGTGGATCAGGGCGCGCGCATCACCACCAACTTCGACAGTGGCTCGGAGGTCATCCGCGAAATCAAAGCCCAACGCGGCGTACTCATCACCCGTGGCGCTCTGGAGGTGACCACCACCTACACCGCCGATAACAGCGACGCGAAAGAGAAATCGCTCCTGATCGAACACCCCGTGGATGCGGGCATGAAGCTGCTGCGGCCCAAGGCCGAAGAGACCTCGCCCACCCGCTATCGCTTCGCCATGAAACTGGCGCCGAAATCCGTCCAGAAGCTCACCGTCGTGGAGGAACGCGTGCTGGAAAACTCGGTCATGATCAGCTCCATCACACCCGACGTGCTGCTGAGCTACTCCCAGAACCGCGTTCTGCCGCCTGCCGCCAAGGCCAAGCTCGAATCGATTCTCGCCAAGAAGAACGACCTGGCCACTTCGGACCGCGAGCTGCGCAACACGGAGACGCAGATGACCGAGATCACCCGGGATCAGGAGCGCCTGCGGCAGAACATCAACAGCCTGAACCGCGTGGACGGCCAGCAGGCGCAGGTTTCCCGCTACGCCGCCGAGTTGGCCAAGCAGGACGGCGCGCTGGCGCAATTGCGAGACCGCCAGAGCGAGTTGCGCAAACGCCGCGCCGCGCTGGAAACTGAACTCAACGCTCTGATTGAGAAGCTTGAGTTTTGAAAGTCGCACTCATTGGATTCGGTAACGTGGGCCGGGCCTTTGCCCGGCTCCTGGAAAAGAAGCGCGCTGCCTTTCCCTTCCGGATCGTCGGCGCGCACACGGCCCGCCATGGCACCGCCTATGACGCGAAGGGCTTGGCCGTGGCGCCCGTCTTCGGTCCGGCCGCGGCCAGTGTCGATGAGTTCCTCGCCCGCGCCCGGCCCGAAGTCGCCATCGAAATCACCCCGCTGAATCCGGAGTCCGGCCAGCCGGCCATCTCTCACATTCGCGCTGCGTTTCAGCGCGGCATCCACGTCATTACGGCCAATAAGGGACCCGTCGCGTTCGCCTACGCGCAGTTGCTGGAGGAAGCCCGCCGCAACGGCCTGGAGTTCCGTCACGAGTCGGCCACCATGGACGGTGCGCCGGTCTACAACATGGTTCGAAGCAATCTGCCGGGCGTGACCATCCACGGCTTCGCCGGCGCGCTGAACTCCACATCCAAGGTGATCCTCGACGCCATGAGGCGCGGAGAGTCCCTGGAACAGGGCATTGACGAGGCGCGCCGCCTGGGCGTGACCGAGGCCGATCCGTGGTTCGATATCGATGGCTGGGACTCCGCCTGCAAGGCCGCCGCACTGGCCAACGTCCTGATGGACGCCCGCACCACGCCGCAACAGGTGGACCGCCGCGGCATCGGCAAGGTGACGCCGGAACGTCTGGCGGAAGTGGAAGCTTCGGGTAAGACTATCGTGCTGGTCAGCCGCGCCAGACGCACTCCCGGCGGCGTCAAGCTGCGCGTCCGCGCCGAAGTACTGGACCGGCACGATATGCTGGCAACGGTGCGAGGCACTGCCAATCTGCTGCTGCTGGAGACGGACCTCATGGGCCGGCTGGGTGTGTTCGCGCTGGAGTCGGGACCGGAGCAGACCGCCTACGGCTTGTTCTCGGATCTGGTAGATATTGCGAGGAGCCTATGAAACTCATTCGATGCCAGCACGGCCCGGCCATCCTGCGCGCCGCCGAAGCGGTGCTCTTCTCCGAGATCAATGCCAAGCGCGGCACAAGCCTGCCCGCCACGCTGCTGGAGCTGATCCAGGAAGGTTCGCTGGAAGCTCTGCGCGATCTGCGTGATATCGCGGGCCTCCCGCTCAGCCACGTGACGCCGCTGCTGCCCTACCCCGTTCCGCCCAAGATCTGGTGCATCGGCCTGAACTACAAAAGCCACGCCGAAGATATCAACGCCGTGCAACCCGAAGAGCCCGGCAGTTTCATGAAGCCGGCCTCGTGCCTCTTCGAGCCCGGCGGCGACATCGTGCTGCCGCCGGCCGACGTCTCCGGCGATGTCGACGCCGAAGGCGAACTCGGAGTGGTCATCGGGCGGCGCTGCCGCTACGTGCCGCGCGAGCACGTCGCGGAGGTGATCTTCGGCTACACCACCACCATGGATCTGACGGCCCTGGATGTGCTCGCCCGGAACACCCGCTATCTGACCCGCGCCAAGTCCATCGACACCTTTTTCAGTTTCGGTCCGGTCCTCGTCACCGCCGATGAAATAGCGGACGTCGACGGGCTGGAAGTGGTCACCGAGCACAACAATGGCGTCTGTTCGCGCGATTTTGTGCACAATATGCGTCATAAACCCATCGATCTGGTGCGTTTTCATAGCGATTTCTTCACTCTGGAGCCGGGCGACCTGATCTCCACCGGCTGCCCGAAAGGCGCGCGCATCCAGGCCGGCGACACGGTCCGGAGCCGCATTGACGGCGTCGGGCTCTTGCCGGCGCGCGTGACCCAAGGAAGCCGCGTCCCGCTCTACTAATCCACCCTGGGAGACCCATCATGACTCGTCGCGATTTTCTCGTTACCCCCGCCGCCCTGGCCGCGCCCGCGTCTGCACAACCCGCCCCCTGGTTTGACCGCCCCATGCGCTGGGCCCAGATCGCCTTTGTGGAGGACGATCCCGGCAACTTCGACCTCAACTTCTGGCTGGACTATCTCAAGCGCATCCACGCCGATGCGGCCTGCCTCTCGGCCGGCGGCTGCGTGGCCTTCTATCCCACCAAAGTGCCGCTGCACTACACCAGCAAGTTCATGCAGCCGGGCACCGATCCGTTCGGTGACTTCGCCAAGGGCTGCCGGTCTCTGGGCATGAACGTGGTGGCGCGCGTGGATCCCCATGCCGCCCATGACGATGTCTATCAGGCGCACCCGGACTGGATCGCCGTGGACGCTGAAGGCAAGCCCCGCCGCCACTGGGCGATGCCGTCCTACTGGGTGACCTGCGGCCTGGGGCCCTACAACTTCAAGTTCATGCGCGATGTCGTCAAGGAGATCGTCTCCACCTATCAGGTGGACGGCATCTTCGCCAACCGCTGGTCCGGCTCCGGCATGTGCTACTGCCAGCACTGCCGCGCCAACTTCAAGGCGTTCTCAAAGATGGATCTGCCCACAGTGACCGATCCACGCGATCCGGCCCGCCAGCAGTACACCATGTGGCGCAACCAGCGTTTGTTCGAACTCTGGGAACTCTGGGACGCAGACATCCGCAAGCTGAACCCCAACGCGGCGTTCATCCCCAATACCGGCGGCGGCGCCCACGCTGAGATCGACATGAAACGCGCCGGTGCGCTGGCGCCCACGCTGTTCGCGGACCGCCAGGCGCGCAGCGGCGTGACGCTGCCGTGGGCCAACGGCAAGAACGGCAAGGAGTATCGCGCCACGTTCGGCGCCAAGCCGATTGTGGGTCTCTTCTCCGTGGGCCTGGAGGCCCCCTACCGCTGGAAGGACTCCGTGCAGAATCCGGCGGAGATTCTCGTCTGGGCCGTCGATGGCATCGCCCAGGGTCTGCGCCCCTGGGTGATCAAGTTCAACGCACGGCCTCTGGATCAGCGCTGGCTGAAACCGGTGGAAGAACTCTTCGTGTGGCATTGGCAGAACGAATCCTACATGCGCAACCAGCGCAACCTGGCGCGCGTCGGGCTGGTCTACTCGCAGCAGACCGCGCAGTTCACCACCGCCAACGTAGAGGACCACACGCGCGGCGCCTATCACGCGCTGGTGGAGGCGCGCATTCCGTTTGAGATGGTGCACGACGGACTGCTCGACGCCGCCAGCCTCGCCCCTTACAAAACACTGGTGCTCCCCAACGTCGCCGCGTTGTCGGTCAAGCAGTGCGCGCAAATACGCGCCTTTGTCCAGCAGGGCGGCGCCATCGTGGCCACCCACGAAACATCGCTCTACGATGAGACCGGCAAGCGCCTGGCGAACTTCGGCCTGCGCGATCTCTACGGCGTCTCCTATGCGGGCAACACCATCGCCCGCCAGCAGAACGCCTACATCGACATCGTGGATCGCAACCACGCCCTGCTGGAAGGCCTGCGCGACGCGGGCCGCTTCATCCACGGCGTGCAACGCGTGGAGATCCGCAATGACCAGACGCGCCACGCCGCGCCGTTGATGACCGTGCCCAGCTATCCGGATCTGCCCATGGAAGAGGTCTACCTGCGAACCAAGCCGTCCGGCATTCCGGCCGTGCTGTGCCGCCTCTACGGCAAGGGCCGCGTGGTCTACTTCCCTTGGGATATTGACCGTACGTTCTGGGAGGTGCTCTCGCCGGACCACGGCCGCGTTCTCGCCAACGCCGTCCGTTGGGCCTCAGCTGAGCCGCAGCCCTGCACAGTGGAAGGGCCCGGACTGATCGATCTCGCCATCTGGAAGCAGAAGGCCTCGGC
>JBBQLF010000151.1:0-8661 GCA_038327695.1 Bryobacterales bacterium | reverse complement strand
GGTGCGGGTGCTGCGGATGGGAGGCGGCGGGGCGGCGGCGGGGTTGGGGTTTGAGTTGGAGGGGCGGGGGGTGCGGGTGCTGCGGATGGGAGGCGGCGGGGCGGCGGCGGGACTGGGGTTTGAGCTGGAGGGGCGGGGGGTGCGGGTGCTGCGGCTGGGAGGCGGCGGGGCCTTACGGCAAGGTGTCGAGGACTTGGCGCTTGCCGGTTTCTTCGATGTCGAAGGCGATGGCGTAGGGCTTGCGGGCTTCGGCGCCGCGGACCTTCTGGAGGCCTTCGTAGTAGCGGAGGTAGCCGAAGCCGGAGAAGGGGGCGTAGGTAAATTCGTAGATCATCACCGCCTTGTGCCAGGTGGCGATGTCCGCTTCGGCGACGGGGGTGTAGACGTAGGGGTGGAAGGATTCGGTGTCTTCCCAGTTTTCTGCGTACCAGGTGGCGCGGACGGTGCGGGTGCCGTCGAGGGCGGCGAAGAGAATGGCGTCGCGGACGGCGCGGTGGGTGGCTGCGTGGTCCTTGTGGATGGAGTTCTTTGAGTGGGTGAAGATGATGGTGGGCTTGACGGCGGCGATCTGATTGGCGATCCAATGGGCGGCGTCATCGGTGGCCGGGCCTTGGCTGTCTTTCCAGGGACCGAAGCGGACTTCCGCTCCGAGAGCCTTGGCGGCGGCCTCGGCTTGGGTGCGTTTTTGCTGGGCGTAGTTGGCCGCGGGCTTGCCGCGTTCGCCGAGGCTGAGATGCAGAAGGACGACACGGTCGCCGGCCTTGGCGTAGCGGGCGAGCAGGGCTCCGGTGGTGAGTTCCATATCGCCGGCGTGGGCGCTGATGGCGAGGATGGTGCGGTCGGCCGCCGCGGCGGCGAGGGCGAGGGCGAACAGCGCGATCAGTTTCATGAGTTCCAATCTTCCATATCGCCGGCGTGGGCGCCGATGGCGAGGATGGTGCGGTCCGCGGCAGTGACGGTGAGGGCGAAGGCCAGCAACGCGATCAGTTTCATGAGTCCCAGTCCTCTTCGATCTCCTTGACGAGGGCGTCGCCTTCGTAGGGGGTGAGTTCTTCGGCGCGTCTCGGGACGAACCAGGGGTAGAGCAGGGGCAGCAGGAATAGCGTCAGAGCGGTGGAGGTAATGAGGCCGCCGATGACTACCGTGGCGAGGGGGCGCTGCACTTCGGCGCCGGTGGAGGTGGCTACGGCCATGGGGACGAAGCCGAGGCTGGCGACCAGCGCGGTCATCAGGACGGGGCGGAGGCGGAGGCTGGCGCCGGTGACGAGGGCCTGCTCCATGGGGAGGCCGCGATCCCGCAGGCGGTTGATGGAAGCGACGAGGACGATGCCGTTGAGGACGGCGACACCAAATAGAGCGATGAAGCCGATGGCGGCGGAGATGTTGAGGTTGAGTTGGCGGGCCCAGAGGGCGGCGATGCCGCCGACCATGGCGAAGGGGACGTTGAGGAGGATCAGGAGGGCGTGGCGCGCGGAGCTGAATGTAAGGAAGAGCAGGCCGAAGATGATGAGGATGGAGGCGGGGACGACCACCATCAAGCGCTTGGTGGCACGGGCCTGGTTTTCAAACTGGCCGCCCCAATCGATGGAGTAGCCGGCGGGGAGGCGAAGCTCGGATTGGATGCGGCGCTGGGCGTCGGCGACGAAGCTGCCTTGATCGCGGCCGCGGACGTTGCACTGGACGACGATGCGGCGCTGGCCATCTTCGCGGGAGATGACCTCAGGGCCGCGGGCCATGGTGACGCGGGCCACCTGGCCGACGGTGACGCGCTCGCCGCCGGGGGCAAAGAGGAAGAGGTTGCGGATGGATTCGTCGTCCTGGCGGTAGCGGGCGGGGAGGCGCACGACGATGGCGAAGCGGCGCTGGCCTTCGATCTGTTCGGAGACGGTGCGGCCGCCGATGGCGGCGTCCATGAGGTCACTGACGTCGCTGACGTTGAGGCCGTAGCGGGCGAGGGCTTCGCGATCCACTTCGATGCGAAGTTCGGCGACGCCGGAGACGATCTCCATCTGCGAATCGGCCGCGCCCTGGACGCTGCCAACGATGCGCAGGGCCTTCTCCGCGAGCTGGGTGAGAATGCGCGGGTCCTCCCCGTAGATTTTGACGGCGACATCGGCCTTGATGCCGGAGATGGTTTCGTCCAGGCGCATGGCCATGGGTTGGGTGAAGTTGTAATTGACGCCGGGGACTACTTCCAGTGACTTGGCGAGGGCTTCGATGAGCTGCTCTTTGGCGTGGAAGCGGGTCCACTGATCGCGGGGCTTGAGCAGGACGTAGACGTCCCCCTGATTGATGCCCATGGCTTCGGTAGCCACATCAGGACGGCCGATGCGCGTGACGACGCCGGTGACTTCCGGGAACGCGGCGATGATCTTCTCGATGCGGTTGCTGATGAGGACGGAGTCTGTGAGCGAGATGCCGGGGAGCTTGCGTGTCTCGATGAGAATGGAGCCTTCATCGAGGCGGGCCATGAACTCGCTGCCGAGGAAATTCATGGAGCCGATGGAGAGGATGAGAATGACGACGCTGGCACCGACCATGAGCGGACGGTGGACGAGCGCCCATTGGAGCAGACGGACGTAGTGGGTCTGGAGCCATTGGAACCAGGCCTCCTTGTGTTCCTTCACGCCTTTGCCGAGGTGGACGGCGGTGGCGGCGGGGACCACGGTGAGGGCCAGGATGAGAGAGCCGAGCAGCGCGGAACAGACCGAGATGGCCATGGGGCGGAACATGCGGCCTTCGAGTCCTTCGAGGAAGAAGACGGGCATGTAGACGGCGATGATGATGGCGACGGCGAAGACGATGGGGCGGGAGACTTCATGGGCGGCGACGCGGACACGCTCGATGGGGTGGAAGGGGCGCGTGTCCCCTTCCCGGCGCTGGAGGCGGCGGACGGAGTTTTCCATCATGACGACGGAGCCATCGACGATCATGCCGAAGTCGATGGCGCCGAGGCTCATGAGGTTGGCGGAGACGCCGAAGATGGCCATGCCCATGAAGCCGAAGAGCATGGAGAGGGGGATGACGGCGGCGACGATGAGGGCGGCGCGAATGTTGCGCAGGAAGAGGAAGAGCACGACCAGGATGAGGAGGCCGCCTTCCAGAAGCGCTTTGCCGACGGTGTGGATGGTGCCGTCTATGACGTCGCTCTGATCGTAAAAGGGATTGACGAAAACGCCTTCCGGCAGACGGAGAGTGGCGAACTTGGCTTTGACGCGGGCGATCACCTGCTTGCCGTTTTCGCCTTTGAGCATGATGGCCATGCCGGAGACGGTCTCGCCCTTGCCGTCGCGCAGAGTAGCGCCCTGGCGGGGCATGGCGAGGAGCTTGATCTCGGCGATGTCGCGGAGGAGGACAGGCGTGCCGGCGTGGGAGACGACGACGATGCGGGCGAGATCGGCAACGTCCTTGGTGCGGCCGAGGCCACGGACGGTGTACTGCTCCATGGCGTGCTCAATGAAGCCGCCGCCGAAGTTGGAGTTGTTCTCGCGGACGCGATCAAAGACGGTGCGGAGTTGAAGGCCGTAGCGCTGGAGCTTGGCGGGATCCACTTCAATGGTGTACTGCTTGGTCTCGCCGCCCCAGCTGTTGACCTCATTGACGCCGCGGACGGTGCGGAGGGCGTAGCGGATCTGCCAGTCATGGATGGTCTTGAGATCCATGGCCGAGTAGCCTTTGCCCTCGATGGTGTATTGATAGACCTCGCCGAAGGCGGTGGCCATGGGACCGAGAGTGGGATCGAGCCCTTGGGGCAAGCGGCCGCGCACTTCCTGGAGACGCTCGTTGACAAGCTGGCGGGCGAACCAGGTGTTGACGCTGTCTTCAAAGATGAGCGTGACCATGGAGAGGCCGAGCTTGGAGATGGAGCGGATGCCTTCCGTGCGGGGGATGCCCATGAGGGCGCTCTCGATGGGGAAGGTGACGAGTTGCTCCACCTCGCTGGGGGCCATGGACGGGCACTCGGTGACGATGACGACCTGGTTGTTGGTGAGGTCCGGGAAGGCGTCCACGGGCAGGCTGAGCATGGTGGTGACGCCGACGACGATGATGACGATGACGCCGAGGAGGACGACCCAGCGCTGCTGGAGGTGGAAATCTATGATGCGTTGGAGCATGCCGCCTTACTCCTCAGAAAGCGACGACTTGAGAAGTTGGGATTTGAGGATGAAGCTGCCGGCGGCGACGACGCGTTCCCCGCCCTGCAGGCCGCGCAGGATCTGGAGGAGACCGTCGAGCGGGCGGCCGGTTTCCACGGACCGGGGCTCGTACTGGCCGGGCTTCTTCTCAATGAAGATGGTGGGCTGGCCGTTGACGTCCTGGACGGATTCCTGAGGAACGAAGAGGGCGGGCAGGCTGCCGCCGGCGGCGAGTTCGACGGTGGCATACATCTCGGGCTTAAGGAGCCCCGGGCGGTTGTCGATTTCGACGCGGACGGGGACGGTACGGGTTTCGGCGTCGAGGGAGTCTTCAATCTTGATGACGCGGCCGCGGAAGGTGCGATCCGGATAGGCCTGGACGGTGATGGTGGCGGCCATGCCGGGGCGGAGTTTGGCGAGGTGCTCTTCCTGGACGGCGGCGATGGCCCAGATGGTGGAGAGGTCGCAGATGGTATAGAGGTCGTTGGCCGCGGTGACAACGGCGCCGGGGGTGATGGAGCGGGTGAGGACGATGCCGGCGGCGGGGGCGCGGACGGGGATGAGGTCTTCGAGGTGCAGCTCGGTGCTGGCATCGTGCTCGTGTTGTTCGCTTCCGTCAGCGGAGACTTCGAGGAATTCAACGAGGTGGAGCCGGGTGCGGTTGACTTCGATTTCAGCGTTGGTGACGGCGGACTTGGCGATCTTGAGCTCGTTTTCCGAGGAGTCGAGTTGTTCCTGGCTGGCGGCCTTCATGGTGTAGAGGCGGGTGAGGCGGTCCCGCTGGCGGGTGGCGAACTCGACGCCGGACTTGAGGCGGTTTAGATCGCTGACTGCTTTGCGATAGAGAGCGCGCGATTCGTGGATGTCGTGGCTGTGCATGCGGGCCAGGACCTGGCCCTTGGTGACACGGTCGCCCACCTTGGCATCGGCGATGATGATGCGGCCATCGGTGACGCTGCCCACGCGCCAGGTAGTGTTTTCATTGGTGGTGAGGCGGCCGTTGGCGCGGACGGTGAGTGGAATGCTGCGTTGAATGACGGGCGCAATGGCGAGGGCGACCTCTTTGAGAGAGGCGGCGTCGAGTTCAACAAGCTTGGGCGCGTCAGTGGCGCCTTTGGCCTGCGGCCTGGCGGGCTCTGGTGGGGCGGGCGGTTTGCTGCAGGCGGCGAGCAGGAGTGCGATGACGGCGGCGGCCAGGTATTTCATGGCTGATTCCCCAGCGCTGTTTCGAGCGCGACAATGCTTTGGCGGTATTCCATGAGGGCACGATCATTGATGAGTTCGATTTCAATGCGGAGACGCTCAGCGTCCAGCAGGCGGAGGAGATCGGCGCCACCGAGGCGGTAGGCGGCTTGCGCGATGCGGGCGGTTTCAGCGGCCTGCTGGCGAAAGCGGCCGAGGAACTCGGTGACCTGGCGGCGGCGCAGTTCGTATTCGACCTGGGCGGCGGCGACCTCGGCGCGGACGATGGCTTCGGCGGCGGCGAGGTTGGCCTCGGCGGTCTTGATGCCGGCGGTGGCGGATTCGATGTTGCCCTGATTGCGGTTGAGGAAGGGCAGATCGGTCTGGAAGCCGGCGAGGGTGGTATCGAGGCCGGCGGTACGTTTGTAGCCGAAGAGCACTTCGTAGTTGGGACGGGCGTTGGCCTGCTGGAGGACGAGGGCGGCGTGGGCGTGGGCGAGTTGGGCGCGGGCGAGTTGGACCTCAGCGCGGCGCTGGACGGCTTCGCCGGCGGCGGCAGGGAGGGGGCGGTCATCGGTGAGTTCGAGAGGATCGGTCAGGCGGGCGTCCGGAAATTGGGACTGGCCCATTTCGCGGAAGAGGAGGATGCGGGCGCGGCCGGCATCGAGCTTGGCATTGTTGGCAGACAGCATAATGCGCTCGGATTCGAGGCGCACGCGGAGGAGATCGCTTTCCGCCATTGCGCCTTCGCGGACGCGGATCTCATGGTATTGGACGACCTGCTGGAAGTTGGCCTGGCTCTCGATGAGGAGCGCGTAGGAGCGCTGGGCGCCAGCGGCGGCCCAGTAGGAGTGGCGGACGCGGAAGGCGACCTGGCGGCGGAGGATTTCGAGTTCGAGTTCGGCGGTGCGGAGGCCGACGGAGGCGAGTTCGACGCGTTTGCCGCGCTTGCCGGAGGATTCGAGAGTTTGTTGCAGGAAGGCGAAATAGTCGTTGTCGCGGTTGAAGACGTAGGGCGTACCGCCGGGGAAGCGGAGGTTCTCTGCCTGGAGCACGAGACGGGGATTGAAGGTGATGCCCGCCTGGCGGCGCTGGCCGGTGGCGGAGGCGATACGCTGCTGGCCGGCGGCCAGGAGGGGATGGCTGGCAAAGGCGGTGGAGACAGCCTGATCCAGCGTGAGCGATGGCTGCGCGGTGAGGCCGAACGGGATGAGCAGCAGGAACGGTACAGAGCGCATCGAGAAGCGGATCAAGGGTGATTCTATCAAGCGGCGGCGGCGCAAGGGTGGGGCGGCATACAATGGCGGAATGCCATGGAGATTGGTTTTGCTGGCGATAGCGGCGGCGCAGAGCTGGGCGGCGCCGCCGGAGCTGCGCGGAGTGTGGGTGGATCGCGGGCCGCTGGCGTCGCGCGAATCGATTGCGGCCATGATGGAGAACCTCAAAGAGGCGCACTTCAATGCAGTGTTCGTGGACGTGTGGTCGCGCGGATATCCGTTGTGGCAGAGCGCGGTGTTCGAGCGGCATACGGGCCTGCGGACGGACCCGGTGTATGGCGAACGGGACGTGCTGGCAGAGGCTATTGAGGAGGGCAGGGCGCGCGGGCTGGCGGTGATTCCGTGGCTGGAGTATGGGTTCGTGATCGGCTACTCGGGCGGGCGGGCGCCGATGGTGGAGGCGCATCCGGAGTGGCTGGCGAAGCGGAAGGACGGGAGCACGGATTTTTCGTGGGCGGGGACGGCGAAGAGCTACTGGATGGCGCACTCCCATCCGGAGGCGCGGCGGTTTCTGCTGGACCTGGTGGGGGAGTTGAACGCGAACTATGACGTGCCGGCGATCCAGTTTGACCGGGCGCGCTATCCGGAGCTCAATTGCGGGTACGACGAGACGACGCGGGCGTTGTATGCGGCCGCGCACGACGGGGCCGAGCCGCCGGCCGACTTCAACGATGCGGAGTGGGCCCGCTGGCGGGCCGAACAGATCAACGGGTTTGTGGCGGAGATGCGGCGGGAGTTGCGGGCGGCGAACTGGCGGATGATGGTGACCAATGCACCGGTCGTCTACGACTACAGCTACCGTTTGTTTCTGCAAGACTATCCGGCTTGGATGAAGGCGGGGTCTCTGGATTTTGTGTCGCCGCAGGTGTACCGGGCCGATGCAGCGAGCTTTGAGCGGGAGTTGGAAATTCAACTGCGGCATCTGGGCGGCGAGGGGGCGCGCGTGGCGCCGGGTGTGGATGTGACCAACACGAACGCGGAGATTCTAGTGCGTTCCATCGAGGTCTGCCGGAGTAAGGGGGTGGCTGGGGTGGTGATCTGGTACTACGGGGCACTGGTACAGAAAGGGGCGCTGGCGCGGCTGCGTGAGACGGTGTTTTCAGAGCCGGCGGCACTACCGTGGCGGTGAGGCCTTAGTACGGCGGCCTTAGGGTGGTCTAAGGTGATACCGATAAGTGAGTTAAGGTAGTACCAGGATTGGAAGAAGTACTGGGCCGCCCTAGAATAAAGTACGGGTAGCAGATCCGATAGGGGGGCCTACAATGAACGCAATCGTGGATCAGGCGGGCGGAGAAGTTATGGAAGAGTCGATGGATGGAACGGCGGAGCCGGTAGCACGCAAGATCAAGGTGATGATTGCCGACGATCATCCGATTGTCCGGGACGGATTGCGCAAACTGCTGGGCCTGGAAGACGACATCGAGGTGGTGGGCGAGGCGTGCGATGGCCGGGAGTTGGTGGAGAAGGTCGATGTACTGATGCCGGACGTGATCCTGCTGGACTTGCGGATGCCGAATCTGGATGGCTTGGGGGCGATGCAGACGATGCAGCACTCCAAGTGCAAGGCGAAGGTGATCGTCCTGACGGCGTCGGAAGACAAGAACGAGTTTGTGCAGGCGATGAAGCTGGGCTGCTGCGGGATCGTGTTGAAGCAGACATCGGCGGATCTGATAGTGAAGAGCATCCGGAAGGTGAACTCGGGTGAGATCTGGCTGGATTCGCACACCACAGCAGCAGTGATGCGCCAGTTCGCGGCGCCGGGCGAGTCGGGGTCCTCTTCGAGTGCGAAGGCGCGTGAGCGGAGTCCGCTGAGTGTCCGCGAGCGGGAGATTGTGGGGCTGGTGGCGCAGGGGTACAAGAACAAAGAGATGGCGGAGAAGATGTTTATCAGCGAGCAGACGGTGAAGAACCATCTGCACAACATCTTCGACAAGCTGGGGGTATCGGACCGGCTGGAGCTGGCGCTGTATTCGATCCACAAGGGGTTGCATCTGGAGCAGGCGGAGCGGTAAGCGGCCCGTCCTGATATAACGATTCCCACCGTCGCGGTAGGGATGGCCGTTGCC
>JBBQLF010000150.1:0-8662 GCA_038327695.1 Bryobacterales bacterium | reverse complement strand
CACCAATCAATGTGGCCCTTACGGGCACGGCGACGCAGTCGTCGACGATCGGCCCTAATCTGGCCAGTCTCGCCATCGACGGGAACACCTACGGGCTCATCGGCGGTGGCAGTGTAAGTAGTACAGGAGCGGAGTTGAACGCGTGGTGGAAAGTGACCTTCAACGGTTCTTACGTTCTTTCCAGCATCAATGTGTTCAACCGGACAGACACGGATATCGGCGGTGACTCCGGAAGCCTGATTAACCCATTCAACGTGGTTCTCTACGATGCCAGCAACGCGTCGGTCTGGCAATCAGCCGACAACAACATTGTCAGGCCAGCAACGATTGCCACGCTTTCGGTCCCCAACGTCGCCGCGAGCAGCATGGAGATCCAAATAGCCGGCTCCTACCTGCAACTGGCCGAGGTCCAGGCCTGGAGTGACGTTGCGACCGGTCCCATTCCCAGCGATCCTCCGCAAGTTCCGGAAATCTCCATCTGCGCGATGATGGCGGGCGGCCTGCTGCTCATGGGGATGATGCGCTGGCGCGCCAGTTAGTTCCGGCCTCACCAAATCCGGGGAGGCCGGCGGTTCGACCCGGAACCGGGCGGCCAGCCTTCATCGAAGGGTCGGTGCCAGTTCCTGCCGTACTGCTCGCCAGCGGGGTCCGTGCCGGCCAGTAATGCTGCTCGTGTGGCCGTGGTATCACTGCCGAAATCGACCGGCCAAGTACTAGGCCCCGGGGGGCCCGGACGCTGGACGGTGGCGCGCAGGGCCGAACGCAACGCAGGAACTGTGTCGGCTGTACGGGTACGAGATCGTGTAAGTACTATGGAGTCATATACTTAAATGCCATATTCTGAGCTCTGCCAATGAGCGCCCAGCTCAGGATTCTCGATACACGCCTCAGCCAGCCGGGACTGGCCCTCCGGGCCGTCGCGAGTACGGCCCCAGGCAAGCGGGACACGGCCCCTGCCGGCCTGGCTCGGGTGGCAAATGGCACCACGGCGGGGGCTGAGCGCTGGGAGACGTTTGATCTGTTACGGGCCTTGGCCGCGGCGTTAGTATTTGCCTATCATTACGGTACGTTCGCCAACCCGCGGACGAACGGACAGGCTTGGCTAGACAATCTGGAGTGGGTCGTGAGCAAGTTGGGTCCGTTTGGCACCAACTTGCTGTTGCTAGTCTGTGGCCTGTTCATTGCGAAAAGCGTCGCCCGGACTGGATTCCGGTACGGGGAGTTCCTGACGAGACGAGGAGTTCGCATCTACGCTCCGTATGCCCTCGTCATCGGCCTGGAGTCTCTCTTTGTCTGCCTCGTGCCCTCGTTTTCCAAGCCGGGCTTCACTGGGCACCATGGCGCAGAGTTGCTCGGCAATCTCCTGCTCTGGCCCGGGCTGTTCCCGGACCGGCCCGCTTTGACTGTGGCCTGGGCTCTGAGCTGGATTGTAGCCAGCTATGTCCTGTTGCCGCCGCCGCTCAGGATGCTGCGGACGCTTGTCTCGTCCTGGCGCGGCCGGGCTGCGGTCCTTTTGGGGATCGTCGTTGGATATGAGGTGTTTGCCTGTCTGAGCGGCCAGATGCCCGCGCGGCTGGGCTACATTTTGGCCGGCTGCGTCGTGTCTGAGTTGGCTTCGTCGGATTGTCAGGCACTGCGGCAAGGAGGGCGGCTGCGGTGGATACTCCCGACGGTGGCGCTCGGCGCCGGCGCCGGCCAAATCGCCTGGAACTCAGGGACCGGCCTCGGCCACGGAAGCGCCGCAGTGCTTGTCTCACACCTGCTTGGCCTGGCGGCCGCCAGCGCGCTAGCCTTGGCGGCGGTAACAGCCCATTACCGCATCTCGCCGCGCCGCGACTTATCTCCATTGGGTCTGGTACGGAAGTTCGGGCGCACCGGGTACTCCTTCTACTTGCTCCACGGACCGGTCGCCAAGCTCTTCGCCTTCGTAGTGTTTCCGCGGCTTGCCCTTGCCGGTGCGGGCGCATCAGCTTACTGGGCGCTCCTGCCAGTGTGTTTTCTACTTGCGGCCACGGCATCCACATTGATGTTCCTGGCCGTCGAGCAGCCGGTTCAGCGGGCGGTCCAGCGGATGGTCACTGCGCCCTGGAGCCGGGGCGGCTCTCTGGTCAGGACACCCATAGGGGCTTCATCCTCGGCCTGGTTTCCGGCTGCCAGCGTCCGCCCGGCGCCATCCAACCGGGTGTGAAGCCGCGGCACCTTGGATGATGTCGCCGGTCGGAACCTGCTGCGAGCATCGCGGATTTCATCTGTAATGCGCCGCTACGCGGGCTACGTTTGGGCAGATCGATCACCTGGGAGCATCTGATAATGCGCCGGTCCTTTCCGGTCCGGCCGATGATCAGATCCGTATGCCAGGCGTTATACGCTTCTGATCGCCTGGACAACAGGCAGTACTGCACTATTCGTGCCAACGAACAGGCCAGACCCATTCCACTCTCCATGCCAGCGGCCGAAATCAGAACAATCCCTGTTTGACCCCCACCCTGTTCGTCATGGGGAAGGCGCCGGGCTTCTTCGCTGCCTGCGCGCAGAACCGGGACGAGGACAACCCTGCGGCGGCCACAGCGTCCACCCGTTGAGTTCGCGCCTGGAGATGACTCCGCGGCCGTGCGTTTACCGCAGCGGTAGCGTCAACTCCTTCGGGAGCGGCTTCTCATCCAGTACCACCCGGATCGCCAGGTCGCCGGCGGCGACATCAGCGACATCGGGCAGCACGATCCGCAGACGCTGCAACCCCGGGCCCCAGTCATCCAGCGCTTCCACCACGCAGGGCCGATCTGCCACGAAGACTTGCAGACGCGCCAGTTCCGTGGCGGCGGGCGGCATGGCGGTCACCGCCAGAAGCACGGTTTCGCCGCTCTGTGCGGGGCGGCCGAGCCACGGGTCTTCGAACTCGCCGGGTTGACTCACGAGGCTGCCATTCACGTGCCGCGCCAGCACGATGCCACCACGGGGCATCAGGGCCGCGGCATTGTCCACCCGGCGCACCGCCACCGCGGGCGTGCCGCCGCGCGGAGTGCCTACCACGACACCCACTTGGGGCGCCAACGTATCCCATGCTCCGGGACGTGGAGTGCCGCCGCGCGGAGTGCCTACCACGACACCCACCGCGCCGCGCGCGTCATCGTCCGGTGCGACGACGACCAGGCGGGTGGCCGAGGAAGCCACCAATCTGGCCTCGAGTCCGTTGATCCGGACTGCCGGCGTTTCGCCCTCGGCCTTCAAATTGTCGCCGTAGATGGCCACCAGCGCGCCGCCGGAGACCTCAGCCGCTCTCCAGTGGCCAGGCTAACCACGGGGCTCTCTGCGCGCAACGTGGGGCCCTTGGCGGCCGGTTGCAGCGTGTAGGCGGCCGTGTAGGCGTTGGTGTGGCGCGTGCCGCTCGCAGCGATGCCGGCCACATGAACCTCCACGGGCCCGCTGGCGCCGGCCGGTGGCGTCCACTGGATGGTGTAACTGGTGGCGGACGCCGTCTGGCTCATGTACGCCCGCTGGTCGGTGGAGTTGACTCTCACACCGTTGGCGGAACTCAGCGCGCCGGCGCTGACAGCGAGTTGATAGCCGTAGCGGCGCCCGGCGTTGGGATCACTGATCTTCAATGTCCAAGTCTGGGTCGTGCCGGGCTGGTAAGTCGGCGTGGCAGCCAGATCCAGCGCCGCGCTGCCGCCGGCCGGATTCAACGTCACGGTGTGGCAGCCCGCGCAGGGAGTTCCCGTGCCGGGCTCGCCCGCGTTGCCAGCCGGGATTCGGGATCCGCTCGGATAGGCGAAGGCCGTGGCGGTCACAGTGGACAGGAGGACAATCAGGCGCATTTCACACTTCATATTCGATATTTGATTGAACGCTTCACGTCCAGCACGGGTTACATTGGATCTGTGAAAACCCTGCTCCTGTTTGCCGCCGCCGCCCTGGCGTTTGCGCAGAATTCCACGGTGCAACCGGGCCTGCCCGGCAATCAGCCGCAGCGCGCCTATCCGGGCAACCGCGTGCCGCTGCGGCCCTCGCCGCTGGTGAAGTTGCCGGTGGGGGCTGTGCGTCCCGGCGGCTGGCTGCGGGAACAGATGCGCCTGATGGGCGATGGGTTCAGTGGACGGTTGCCCGAACTGAGCGCGTTCTGCAAATTCGACGGCAACGCCTGGACTGACCCCAGCGGGCACGGCCGTTTCGGCTGGGAGGAGTTGCCCTACTGGTTGAAGGGCTTCATCGACCTCGGCTACGTCATGCAGGACCAGCGGATCATCGACGAATCCAAGCGCTGGGTGGAGGCGGTGCTGGCCACGCAACAGGCCGATGGCTACTTCGGCGCGCGCACGAATCTGGTTGGGCAGAACACGCTGGACAATCTGGAGACGCTCGATATCTGGCCCAACATGGTGATGCTGTACCCGCTGCGCACCTATTACGAGGCCACGGGCGACAAGCGCATCATTCCCTTCATGCTGCGCTACTTCCGCTGGTTTCAGACCCTGCCGCTGGAGGCCATCCTGCAGCAGAGCTGGCAAAAGCATCGCGGCGGCGACAATCTCGACCACATTTACTGGCTGTACAACCAGACCGGCGAGGCGTGGCTGCTGGAGGCGGCGCGCATCAATCATGAGCGCACCTCGGACTGGGTGGGTGGGGTGCCCACCTGGCATGGCGTCAACGTCTCGGAGTGTTTCCGCGAGCCCGCGCAGTACTACCAGCAGACCAACGACGAACGCTATCTGAAGGCGACGGAGCGCAACTACGATCTCATCTTCGGGCTTTACGGGCAGGTGACCGGCGGCGGCTTCGCGTCGGACGAAAACGCCCGCCCGGGCTTTTCCGGGCCGCGCCAGGGGACCGAGACGTGCACGTGGGTGGAGTTCATGTTCAGCGACGAGATGCTCACCGCCATCACTGGCGACGCCAAATGGGCCGACCGTGCCGAGCGGATCGCCGTCAACTCTCTACCCGCCTCCATGACGCCGGATCTGAAGGGGCTGCACTACCTGACTGCGCCGAATCAGGTGCAACTGGACCGCGGCAACAAAGCGCCTCTGATTGAGAACGGCGGCGATATGTTCAGCTACAACCCCTACGGCTACCGCTGCTGCCAGCACAATACGGCCATGGGCTGGCCGTACTACGCGCAACGGCTGTGGATGGCCAACGGCGGCAACGGCCTGGCGGCTGTCTTCTATGCTCCGAATACGGTGACCGCCAAGGTGGGTGGCGGCGCGGAAGTGACCATTGAGGAGAGCACCGGCTATCCGTTTGACGAGACCGTGACGTTCGCCCTGAAGATGACCGGCGCCGCGCGGTTTCCGCTGAGCCTGCGGGTGCCTGAGTGGTGCCAGCAGGCGCGGCTGGTATTGAACGGCGAGACGCTGCCGGCGGCGCGCTCGAGCCAAGGCTGGCTGACTGTGGAACGTGAGTGGCGCAACGGCGACATCCTGGTGCTGACACTGCCGATGAAGGTCAACGTGCGGCGCTGGCCGTCGATGCGCAACGCGGCGTCGGTTTCCTATGGACCGCTGGAGTTTTCTCTGCGCATCGGCGAGGACTGGAAGCCCTACGGCGGCAATCCGAAGTGGCAGAAGTACGAGGTGCTGCCAACGACTCCGTGGAACTACGCGCTGGCGCTCAACGAAAAGATGGAAGTGGTGCGGAAACCGGGCGCGCTGGCCGCGCAGCCGTTCACCGTGGCCGGCGCCCCGCTCATGATCAAGGCCCGAGCGCGGAAAGTGCCGGAATGGCGGCTGGAGCCGAATGGCATGGTGGGCGAGATTCAGGCCAGCCCGGTGCGGACCGCGCAGCCGTTGGAGGATGTGACACTGATCCCGATGGGCGGGGCGCGGCTGCGGATCTCGATGTTCCCCGTGGCCGGAGATGGCGCCGTAGGGGACGGCGCTGCCCGGGATCCGAATCCGGCCCTGGTGCAAGCCTCGGCCGCAACCCACAGCAAGCCGCCGGTGTCCAATGGGTATGCCTGGGATCCGAATCCGGCCCTGGTGCACGCCTCGGCCGCAACCCACAGCAAGCCGCCGGCGTCCAATGGGTATGCCTGGGATGGCCGGAAAGGCACCGCGGAGTGGATTGAGTTTCGCTATCAGCGGCCGCGGCGGCTTTCGTGGAGCCAGGCGGCGTGGACCGGCGATGCGGCGCCGGCGGCCATGAAGCTGCTGTGGTGGGACGCGGGCACGAGTTCATGGAAGGAGCTGAAGACCCGCTCCAGCGGCGGGCGGAGTGAGTTCGAATCGGTCGAAACCACGGCCCTGCGGATGCAGCTTCAGGCCGCTCCGCGGAAGGCACTCGTCCTGGCGGAGTGGAGAGTGGGTGGCCCAAAAGAGTAATCTGGTTCTGGAGACCCGAAACATGATCAAGCTTGGATTCGTCAGCGCCATCCTGCCGGAACTCACTCTGGAGCAGTTGGTGGATTTCTCTTCGGAGAGCGGTTTCGATTGCATCGAGCTGATGTGCTGGCCGCAGGGCAAAGCCGAACGGCGCTATGCCGGCGTCACCCATATCGATGTGGACGGTTTGCGGAAGGCCGACGCCGAGCGGATCAAGGAGTTTACTTCCGAGGCCGGCGTCAGCATCAGCGGGCTGGGCTACTACCCGAATCCGTTGGCCGCCGATCTGGCCGAGGCCAAGGTCTACGTGGACCACCTCAAGAAGGTGATCAAGGCCGCGGCGCTGCTGGGCGTGCCGGTGGTCAACACGTTCATCGGGCGCGACCCGGCCAAGAGCGTGGACGACAATTGGCCGCGATTCCTGAAGACCTGGAAGCCGCTGGTCGCCTTGGCGGAGGCCAACGGTGTGAAGATAGGTATCGAGAACTGTCCGATGTCTTTCTCCAAGGACGAGTGGCCCGGCGGTAAGAATCTGGCGGCCTCGCCGGCCATCTGGCGGCGCATGTTCAGCGATATCCCCTCCGATAGTTTCGGGCTGAATTTCGATCCGTCGCACTTTGTGTGGCAGGGCATGGACTACTGCAAGGTGCTGCGCGAGTTCCAGTCGAAGTTGTTCCATGTCCACGCCAAGGACGCGCGGCTGGACCGCGACAGGCTGAATGAAGTGGGGCTGCTGGCCTATCCGTTGCAGTACCACACGCCGAAGTTGCCGGGGCTGGGTGATGTGAACTGGAGCGCGTTTTGTTCCGTGCTGACCGAGGTGTATGATGGCCCGGTGTGCATCGAAGTGGAGGACCGTGCCTATGAGGGCAGCTTGCAGAACCGGATGGCCGGGCTCTGGCAAAGTGGCGCCTTTTTGGCCCAGTACCTGCCACAACCGGCCGAGGTGTAGTAACCTATTGAGTGAAGTTTGAATTGCAGAGTTGGAGGTCTCATTATTATGATGCGATTGTTGCGGAAAACCGCTTTATGCGCGGTAGCCTGCGTCATTTCGGCCGGACTGGCGTTTGGCCAGATGGGCACATTTACCGGCAAGGTCGTTGGTGAAGATGGCAAAGGCATACCTGGCATCGTGATCAAGATCGAGCGCAAGGATATCAAGGGGAACTGGAATACCAAGACCGGCAAAAAGGGCGACTGGACCTACAGCGGCATGCCGGTGCCCGGTAACTTCACCATCACCTGCGAGCAAAATGGCACGGTGATGGATCAACTATCCAACGTCCGCAGCCAGATGGGCGAGCCCGTCGAGTTGAAAGAGTTCTGCGACGTCAAGAAGCTGAAGGCCCGCCAGGCGGCGCAGCAGAAGGCGATGGAGACTGGCCAGGTGACGCAGGAAATCGCCAAGGAGATGAGCCCGGAGCAGAAGGCTGCGTATGAGAAGCAGTTGAAGGAGCGCTCGGCTCAGATGCAGAAGAACAAGGCGCTGAACGATTCCTACAACACCGGCATGACGGCCTTCCAGGCCAAGGACTTCCCCACGGCGATCGAGGCGTTCAAGAAGGCCGGCGAACTGGATCCCAAGCAGAGCGCCGTGTGGATCCAACTGGCGCAGAGCTACGACGGCATGTCGAAGACCAAGACCGGCGCGGAGAAAGATGCCGCACTCGTCTCGGCCGGCGAGAACTACGTCAAGGCCATGGAGCTGCTGCCGGCCGACGCCGGGTTGCACAACAACTACGGCCTGGTGCTGGCACAGCAGAAGAAGTTCGCCGAAGCGCAGACTGAGTTGGAAAAGGCGGCCGCGCTGGATCCGCCCGGCGGCGGCAAGTACATGTTTAACCTGGGCGCGGTGCTGACCAACATCGGCCAGGTTGATCCGGCCGTCAACGCCTTCAAGAAGGCGGTGGAGCTGGATCCGAAGTATGCGCCGGCATGGTGGCAGTATTGCAGCGCGCTGAGCGGCAAGATGACCATGAAGCCGGACGGCACGCCGGTTCCGCCTGACGGCATGAAGGAAGCGTGCGAGAAGTACCTGGAAGTGGATCCGAACGGGCCGAACGTGGAAGGCGCCAAGGGCCTGCTGGCGTTGATCGGCGGCAAGCTGGAAACCAGCTACGTGAATCCGGACGCCAAGAAGGGGCCGGCGAAGAAGACGAAGAAGTAGGCCAGGCTGATTCCGGCCGGAACTCGGGCGCCTCGGGGAACCGCGGCGCCCTTTTCGCGTATTGTGGGAGAGAGATGGGAAGATTCCTTGGACTGTTGATTGCCTTCATCATGGTGGTGCCGCTGATCCGCATGGTGATCGGGCTGCTGGGGCGGATGTTTACGAACTACACCTC
>JBBQLF010000149.1:0-8678 GCA_038327695.1 Bryobacterales bacterium | reverse complement strand
GGAGCGCGGGCGGCTTAGGAGCGCGGGCGGCTTAGGAGCGCGGGTGGGCCGGTAAGGCGCTCGGTTCGGCTCGGAATCGGGTTCTGAGCCGGGCGCGTTAGCAATCGGGCGAGCCGAACTGGCACTGCTATTCCGTGACGGGACCTAAGCGGCGCCGGTCGTCAGCCGGCCTTGCCGGAGCGAGCTTGCTCGACTTTCAGCAGCAGATCTACCTCATGGCGAGGCATCTGCAGCGCGGCGCAGATCTCTTCGGCCGATTCACCCCGGCGGTGCATGCGCAGCGCCTGGCTCCGTTTGGTGAGGTTGATGGAGAGAATCTGTTTGCCGGCGGATTGGTGCGCCGGCGGGCTGGGCGGTGCGGCGGCCTGGAGCGCCTGCGCCAGACTCACGATGACCGCGCGCAGTTCCGCCAAGTCTTCCTGCGTCTCCCGGCTCTGGCGGCTCAACTTGTTCCGGATTCGGGCGGAGTCCTGCTTGGCGGAGACGAACAGATAGAGGGTCAGAACGAGCGACAGCGCCAGAAGAGTGTAGTAGCCGAAGGGATGTAGTAGCCAGTTCATCAGATGCTCCACTCCACTAACGGCATTTTGGCCGTCTGGCTTTAGGGCGGCGCGATAGGATGATTGTATGAGCACGCCGCCCGCGCCGCCCCACGCGGAACTACTGGACCGACCGTTTTCGTTTTACCCACCGATCTCCGGCATCGAGAACAACGAGTGGCGTCTGGTGGAGGCGACCTGGAGCGACATGCTGGTCAGGAATACGCAGGCGGACCTGCAACTGGCGATTCCGCGGCGCTACTTTGGAGGCATCTCGGAGACGGACAAGCCAGTGATGATAGTTGGACTGACCCAGGAGTTGGAGTTCAAGACCGGAGCGATCTGGCCGATGAAGCGGACCCTGCTGAAGATGCCGCCGCCTGCGCCGATGACGCGGCCGCCCGGGCCGAAGGCGGCAAACGATCCGTCGGAGCCGACGGGCCTGAGCGCGATCATGGGGCTCGGCGCTTCGGGCACCGACTCCAAAATGACCCGTATGATTGCGGTGTCGTTCCTCTCTTTGATGGCGCTGACCCTGGTGGTGTGGGCGGTGATCAAGTTCTCGCCGGCCACCAAGCCGACCTATGTGGCCAAGGATCAGGACTATCTGGGCCTGACGAGGGACGACGACTCTTTCGCGATCATCCGGCGGCTGGGCGAGCCGGCGCAGGACCGCTGGAAGCCGGATTCGGGGGAACTGCAATACCGGGCCATGGTGTATCCGGCGCGCGGGTATGCGGTGATCCTGATGGGTACCAAGCAGGGTGATGCCCGCTATATCGGGACCATAAGTCTGGGGCCGGATGGGAAGGGCTGGTCGCCGATTCACGCCATCGATTTCGACCGCGGGGCCAATACTATGGGGATGCTGCGGACCCTGCCGAGGTTCTGAGAGCCCGATGCGACAACTCGCCGCGTTTGTCCTGAGCTTGACGCCTTTGTTGGCCCAGAACTGGCCGGGTTTCCGGGGTGAAGGGGCTCGCGGGGTCGCCGATAGCGCGAAGCTGCCGAGCCGGTGGAGTGTCGAAACCGGCGAAAACATCGCCTGGAAGACCGCCATCCCGGGATTGGGACTGTCGAGCCCAGTGGTGTGGGGTGACCTGGTTTTCGTGACCACCGCCATCAGCGCCAACCCGCAGATGGTGTTTGAGAGCAAGTTGAAAGGCGAGCGCGACGACCGCCAGGACGCCGCCGAGCAGGAATTTCGCGTCATTGCCCTGGATAAAAGATCCGGCCGCATCGTCTGGAACCGGCTGGCGGCGAAGACCAAGCCGCGCGTGTTGCGCCATCCGCACAACTCCTATGCCTCGCCGACTCCAGTGACCGACGGCAGGTCCCTGATCGTCTCTTTCGGCTCCGAGGGGCTGTATTGCTATGACCTGCAGGGCAGGCTGCAGTGGAAGAAAGACCTGGGCCCGATGGATCAGGGCGCCTTCGATGTGCCGGACTATCAATGGGGTAGCGCGTCGTCGCCGGCGCTGTGGCACGGCAAGGTGATCGTCCAGGTGGACGTGCAGAAGGGTAGCTTTCTGGCGGCGTTGGACGCGGCGACCGGCCGCGAGCTTTGGCGGACGGCGCGCGATTCCAAGCCGAGTTGGGCGACGCCGACGGTGGTGGAAAGCGCCTCGCGGACAGAAGTGGTCACCAACGGGGTGGAGCATGTCCAGAGCTACGACGCCGAGACCGGGAAGGAGTTGTGGCGGCTGAAGGGCACGTCGATGATCTCTGTGCCGACGCCGTTTATGTCCGGGGGATTGCTTTACGTGTTTAGCGGCTACTTCCGGAACATCCGGCGGGCGTATGCGATCCGGCCCGGCGCCCAGGGCGACATCACGGGCTCCAAGGACGCCATCGCCTGGATGCGGGAGGAGGCGCCGTATCTTTCGACGCCGGTGATTGCGGGAGGGTACGTGTACGCGTTTGGGAGCCGGGGGAGCGGGATTCTGAATGTCTACAACGCGCGGACGGGCATTACGGTGTACCAGCGGCGGCTGGGCGAGGGGACGGGGGCGAGCGCGTCTATGATCGCCTCGGGCGACCGGGTTTATGCGCTGAACGAGGACGGGGAGGTGTATGTGATCCGGGTGGGCGGGGCCTATGAAGAGATCGCGGTCAACAGGATGAATGAGCCGGTGCTGGCTACACCGGCGGCGTCGGGCGACACGCTGTTTGTTCGCGGGGCCAGCCACGTGTTTGCGATCCGGAAGCGGTGAAAGGGGGAGGGGCGCGACCGGGGCATCGCGCGCGGACGAGGGCGTCCGCCCTACTGGCGGGGGGCGCGGCACTGACTGGAGGGAATCAGGGCATTAGCGCGGTGGCTTGGCGGCCAGGGCGTCAAGTAGGAGGTAGCGCTCGCGAAGGGTCTCCGGCTCGGCCTTGGATTCGACATCGAGGCGTAAGAGGCGCGGCGCGCCGCCGGCGTTCAGCGCAGGCCACTCGGGCAGGCCGGCTCCATTCGGGTTGAGGGTCTTGATGAAGTTGGCGAACAGATCCTGCATCACCTGGGAGACCTTGCGGTCTTCCGGCGTCCAGGCGTAGGTTTTGTTGCTGTCCAGGTTGCCCATGGCGTATTCGATCTCGGCCGAGTGGACGGCGCCTTTGGGCGCGGGCCGGGTGGCAGCGGCGACGGTGGCAGGGCGCGGCCGCGTGTAGAAGTAGCGGTAGACAGGTTTACCCGTGGACTTGGCGTGGGTGTCGATCCACTTCCAGGTGCTGTAGGCGATGAAACGGTCGCCGGCGAGGCCGGTTGCCGATTGCAGGATTTGCTGCGGAGTGGCGCCGGGGTAGACCTTTAGAATGTCATCGGCTTTGTCACCGTACTGTGTGCGGATCGCCTTTTCATAAGCCTCCGGCGTGGGCGGCTGGCCACCCAGCAAGGCAGTGCCGTTCATCTCCTCGGAGTTCCAGCCGGCCAGCAGGGGCACATGTGCCTGCTTGCCGGCGGCGTACAGGACCTCCGGCGCTTCGGGGAAGAAGTAGCCGTCTATGGTGGGGTTGAAGCGGACAGATCGTGTCTTGGCGGCGGCGTCCAGGATCTGCTGGGCGGTGAGGGCGCGGAGCGCGGTTAGCGAACCGGCGCCGAGTGTGGCGGCGGCCCAGTCCGCGCCTACTTTTTCCGCCGCTTCCAACTTGATGGCGCGCAGGCTGCCCAGCACCGATCCGCTCTCGCCGATGGCGCCGGCGATGACATCCTTGGCCAGGGGCGAGGCCATCTGTGCGCTCACCGAGATGGAGCCGGCCGACTCGCCGGCAATGACTACCTTGGCCGGATCTCCGCCGAACGCGGCGATGTTGGTCCGCACCCAGCGGAGCGCCGCGGCCTGGTCCAGCAGGCCATAGTTGCCCGAGGCGTGGTGGGGCGACTCGGCGGTCAACTCCGGGTGGGCCATGAATCCGAACACGCCCAGGCGGTAGTTGACCGTCAAGGCCACGATGCCCTTGCGGGCCATGGCCTCGCCGTCGTAGCGCGGCTCCGAGCCATCGCCGGCGACGAAGCCGCCGCCGTAGAAATAGACGAGCACGGGGAGCCTGGCTTTGGCGGATTTGGCGGGCGTCCAGATGTTGAGATAGAGGCAGTCTTCCCCCATGCCATTGGAACGGAAGATCATGTCGCTGAACAGCGACTGCTGCATGCAGCGCGGCCCGAAGGCCGCAGCCGGGCGAACGCCCTTCCAGTTTTTGACGGGCTGCGGCTCCTTCCAGCGAAGATCGCCCACCGGCGGTGCGGCAAAGGGAATGCCCTGGAAGACGCGCACGCCGGAACTGGCCGGGGCGGCCTCCAGCACGCCGTTGGCGGTTTTGACGCGATCTGCGGCGCTGGCACTGAGCAGTGCGGCCAGGGCGAGGACGAGGCTGTATCCGGTTTTGAGCATGCGGTTCTCCTGATCCACTTCATCATATGAGGGGCTGCACCGGCGCCGTGCCGGTGAGGACCCCTCCTGAAATAGCCGTTCCAACCGCTTGCTGACGCGCACGGCCCGGGAGCGGGTCCTGAGCCACGCGCCAGCAAGGGGGCTTGCGGAACTGGCATGGTTCTTCCGCGTCGAGTCCTTAGTATCCTCAGAAGAGATGACTACGCTGACCCATCTGGAGTGCAGCCTGTGCCAGAAACGGCACGAGGCCAACACGGCTCATAACCTGTGCGAGTGCGGCGGCCCCCTGCTGGTGCGCTATGACCTGGACGCCCTGCGTCAGGGTTGGAGCCGCGAGTGGATCGTGAGCGGCCCGTCTACGATGTGGCGCTACGCGCCGGTGCTGCCGGTGTCCAAGCCGGCTTCGATGATCTCGCTGGGCGAGGGCTGGACGCCACTGATCCGCGCCCGCAACTACGGCGACGCGATCGGCGCGAAGAACCTGTGGGTGAAGGACGAGGGGATCAATCCCACCGGCTCATTCAAAGCGCGCGGGCTGGCCTGCTGCATCTCCATGTGCCACGAGCTGGGCATCAGGAAAGTGGCGCTCGGCTCGGCCGGCAATGCCGCCAGCGCCACGGCTGCCTACGCGGCGGCGGCCGGGATCGAAGCGCACATCTTCATGCCCAGGGATGTCCCGCAAGCCAACTACATTGAGTGCAAGAGTTTCGGCGCCCAGGTGACTCTGGTGGATGGCCTGATCAGCGATTGCGGCCGGATGGTGGCGGAACGAAAAGAGGCCGAGGGGTGGTATGAGATCAACACGCTGAAGGAGCCGTTCCGGATTGAGGGCAAGAAGACGATGGGTTATGAGGTGGCCGAGCAGTTCCAGTGGAATCTGCCGGACGTGATCTTTTACCCGACGGGCGGCGGCGTGGGGCTGATCGGGATGTGGAAGGCGTTTGAGGAGATGGAGACGCTGGGCTGGATCGGCGCCAAACGGCCGAAGATGATCGTGGTGCAGGCGGACGGCTGCGCGCCGGTGGTGCGCGCCTTTGAGCAGGGCGTGGAGCGGTGCACGTTCTGGGAAAACGCCATGACGGTGTCCAGCGGTCTGCGGGTGCCCAAGCCGCTGGGTGATTTCCTGGTGCTGCGGGCGGTGCGAGCCAGCGGCGGGACGTGCGTGGCGGTGAGTGACCGCGCCTCGCTGGAGGCGGGTGCGCGGCTGGCCCGGGCGGAAGGCATTTTTGCCGCCCCGGAAGGCGCGGCGTGCTTTGCGGCGCTGGACCAGTTGCTGCAGTCCGGCTTCCTGACTCCGGACGAAAAGATTGTGGTTTACAACACGGGCGCGGGGCTGAAGTACCTGGAAGCGTATTCGACTCTGTTCCCGCGCACCTCGGAAAGCGAGAGTGATAAATTGGGCGGGCTGATCACGCCGCGCTAGCGGGCTGCTGAAATACGCCCGCGGCCGCGTTGCGAGCGCCGTCCGGCCGCGGGCGAGGAGAAACGGCGACAGCGATACCGGACATCGGTGAGGAGCTTCGACAAAGGCGGCGGGCGGGCGGCGAGGAGAAGCGACGACAGCGATACCGGACATCGGTGAGGAGCTTCGACAAAGGCGGTGGGCGGGCGGCGAGGAGAAGCGACGACGGCGATACGGGACATCGGTGAGGAGCTTCGGCAAAGGCGGCGGGCGGGCGGCGAGGAGAAGCGACGACAGCGATACCGGACATCGGTGGGGAGCTTCGACAAAGGCGGCGGGCGGGCGGCGCCGCAATCCTTTGGGCCACTTGGTCTTGCGGCCTCCAGGTTTGCCGGCCGCCGCTCACGATGACTGGCATTGCATCACTCCTCCACAACGGAATCGACCGGCGCGCCAGCGGCATAGGTGCGCCGCTCACGAGGACTGGCATCGCATCACGCCTCCACAACGGAATCGACCGGCGCGCCAGCGGCATAGGTGCGCCGCTCACGATGACTGGCATCGCATCAGTCCTCCCTCCTCGCTGGAAGGCGCAGCACCAAGTGGCGCGGCCCGCGCGAGCATTTCAGCAGCGTATTTCAGCAGCATATTTCAGCAGCCTGGGGTGTGCGACATATAAGTGAAGTGGACTCAGTCAGAGCCGCGACCGTTAGGGAGTCCCGTATGGCCCTGCGGGCCGCCAAATCCGATGAAAACGCGCCCGTAATTCTAACGCTCCCTCACGGTCTCGGCTCTGATTGCTGACTCCTGCGCAAGGATTCTCTCGATTGGCCGGCGTTTGGTTGAAACTGTCACGTCCATGCCGCGCACCCAGCAGCCTGCCAGGCGTGGTCCGGCCATGCTAGCATGGTGAGTTGTCAGGCTCCGGGCTCCGTGCAATAGGGCGCCCCAAACCCCGCCAGGTCCGGAAGGAAGCAACGGTAGGGGTTCCCCCTGTGTGCCGCGGATCACCCGGGGTCTGGCAGTGAAACCGGGACCACGCCGCGCAGAGCACCATGTACCAGGTTATCGCCCGCAAGTACCGGCCGCACACGTTTGCCGAGCTGATCGGCCAGGAGCATGTGCGGACCACGCTGGAAAACGCCATCAGCCAGCAACGGATCGCCCACGGCTATATCTTCGCCGCCCAGCGCGGGACGGGCAAGACCACGATCGCGCGCATTCTGGCGCGGTGTCTGAACTGCGTGGAAGGACCGACGGCACAGCCCTGCGGCAAGTGCTCATCGTGCATTGAGACGCCATTGAGCGGCGCGCCGGACGTGATCGAGATCGACGCGGCGTCCAACCGCGGCATCAACGAGATGCGCGAGTTGCGGGAAAACGTGCGCTACCGGCCTTCGCGCGACCGCTACAAGGTCTTTATCATTGACGAGGCCCACCAGATCACGAGCGAAGCCTTCAACGCGTTGCTGAAAACGCTGGAAGAGCCGCCGGAATGGGCCGTTTTCGTGCTTTGCACGACGGAATCGCACAAGATTCCGACGACCATCGGGTCGCGTTGCCAGCAGTTTTCCTTCCGCAGCGTGGATTTCCAGGAGTTGGTGACGCGGATGGAGTGGATCTGCGGCCAGGAAGGCATCACGGCTGAGCCGGAGGCGCTGGCGGTGATTGCCCAGGCTGGCGAAGGGAGCGTGCGGGATTCGTTGTCGGCGCTGGACCAGGCGATTGCGTGTTGTGGCGAGAATCTGGGGGGCGCGGCGGTCCGGGACCTGCTGGGCATGTACTCGCTGGCGTCGCTGGAGCGCGTGACGGCGGGCCTGGAAGAGAGCTCCACCGCACTGATGCTCGAGATCGTGGCGGAACTGGAAAGCGCGGGCAAGAACCTCCAGCATTTCTGCCGGGAGCTGGCGCGGTATTTTCGCAACCTGCTGGTGGCGCGGATTACGGGCAAGGACACGCGGTTGATTCCGGCGTCCGGGCCGGAACAGGCGCAGATGCGGGCCGTGGCGGAGCGGTTCAGCGAAGAGGATCTAACGCGCTGGCTGCAGCTGACGCTGGATATCTACGCCCAGTTGCAGTATTCGTTGCAGCCGCGGCTGCATCTGGAACTGGGGCTGATGCGGCTGGTGCATGCGGGCCGGATGAAGCCGATTGAGGACGCGCTGCGGGAGTTGAGTGCGGCCGCGCCGGCGCCCGCCCGGGTGGTCAGTGCGCCCGCCGTTTCCAGACCCGCGCCGCCGCGGCTGGCCCAAGCGGCCCCGCGCACAGTGGCGCCGGTGGCTCCGCCGGCCGGGGCCGCGGCAACGGGCCCGCTGAAGGAGCGGCTGATCGCGGAGTTGAAGGAGATGCGCGCCGGGGCGATGTCTGTGCAGGCGGTGGAAGACTCGCAAATGATCGAGAGCCAGAATGGTGTGGAGTTTGTGGCCACGCGCGCGGCCAAGATGGGCCTGATGTCCAAGGATGTGGACAAGGCGCTGTCTAAACTGCTGGGCCGGGCGGTGATTCCTGTCATTACGATCAAGGAGACGGCAGCCGCGCCGGCGGCGCGGGCCGGTGAGGAAGCGGGTGGTGACGACCAGGCCCGCCAGCGCGCGCTGGCCCACCCCGAAGTGCAGAAGATCCAGGAGATGTTCCCCGACAGCCAGGTGCGGGGCGTACGCGACTTGAAGGAGTATGAGCCATGAAGTTCCCAGGCGGAGGCAACATGCAGGGCATGTTGAAGCAGGCGCAGCAGATGCAGGCGCGCTTGCAGGAAGAGATCGCCGCGATTCGAGTGGAAGCCAGCGCCGGCGGCGGCATGGTGACGGTGAAACTCGACGGGCAAAAGCACTGCACGGGCGTGGTGATTGATCCCGAAGCGGCCGG
>JBBQLF010000148.1:0-8733 GCA_038327695.1 Bryobacterales bacterium | reverse complement strand
GCGAAGTGGCGGCCCTCGGCATCAAGATGGGCCTCTGGGAATCCGGCGAGGCGCCCAAGACGGGGTATTCCGATGAGAGCGTGCGCCAGGCCTGGTACCGGCCGCGCATTGAAGCGGCCATTCGCAAGGGCATCAAGTTCTTCAAGCAGGATGACCCCTATCCAAGAATGATCAGCAGCCAGGAGATGCTGGCGCCGGAGCTGAACCCCAGCCTCGGCGGATCGGGCGTCTTCAGCGCGGCCGAGATGAACAACACCACAAACTCGCTCTACAGCCAGACCGCCATGCGCGAGTACACCCGGGCCACCGGCGAGCGCGCCATGCTCATGTTCAACGGCTACAACTCGTCCATCGCTTCCCACCGCTGGCCCTTCACCTGGGAGGCCGATTTTCCTCTCGGCGTGGGGGCTCTGAGCGCCAGCCTCTCCGGCCACTCCCTGGTGAGCACCCGGGACCGCAATGAAGCACCGGACGGAATCCATCTCGGCTACCTGGCGCCCTTCTGCTATCTGGAATCCTGGGCCTACTACAAAGAGCCCTGGCTCTACTCGGAGAAACTGCTGGAGATGAACCGGTACTACGCCAAGCTGCGCTACCAGTTGATCCCCTACCTCTATTCTTCAGCCCGGCAGTCCGTCGAATCCGGGCTCCCGATCATGCGGCCGATGCTGCTCCAATACCAGGACGACGCCGAGACGCATAACCTCGCCTCGCAGTTCCTGCTGGGCGACTGGCTGCTGGTGGCCTCCGCCACGGCCAAGTTGACCAGCGGAGCCGAACTGCTTACACCCGAAAAAGCAAAGGCGGACCCGCAGGCCAAGCCGCAGGTCTACCTGCCCAAAGGACGCTGGTATGACTTCTGGACGGGCGATGCCTTCGAAAGCAAGGGCGAGTGGCGAAAGAGCGAATGGCCGGCCAGGGCGGGTGGGCCGCTCTGGGTGCGTGGCGGAGCCATTGTCCCGATGGGGCCCGTGACTTCCTACTCAGACCAGGAGCCGCTCGAAGTCCTGCGCCTGGACGTCTATCCGTCCGGCCAGTCCCGCTACTCGGTGTACGACGACGATGGCCGCACCTATGAGTACGAAAAGGGCGCCTACTCCAAGACCGAAGTTCGCGCAGTGGAGAAGCCGGGAGGAATCAGCATCTCCATCGGCGCCCGCCAGGGTAAGTACGCTGGGATGCCTGAACGGCGCGGCTATCTGCTGAGCGTTCACACGAAACTCATGCCGGTGCGGGTCACCGCCGGCGCGCGTCCCCTGCCGCGGGCGGAGTCCAAGGCGAGTCTCCTGTATGAAAGCGCCCAACAGGGCTGGACGTACACGCCGGACAGCGGCACACTCTGGATCAAGCCCGCCCCGGGTTGGCGTTACGGCTACGACGCGCGTGGCGCCGGCAAGGATCCGGATCGCGACACCGCGCTATGGGAGGCCTCCGCTGGCGCCGGCGGGCAGGCCCTGGAGATTGGCATCACCCTGGCGAAGCCAGTGGAAGCCAAGCCGGTGTTCGGCGCGCCCGTGGAGGTCAGCGTGGTGCCGGAATACGGCACACTCATCGCCGATGGCGCCAGCACGTCCGCCGTGACGGTGACCGTGCTCGATGCGGCCGGGCGGCGCGTCTACGGCGCCCGGACGCGGATCCGGCTGGAAGCCGAAGGCGAGGCCACGCTCGCTTGCGGCGCGGCGGCCTGTGACGTCGACGCTGTGGATGGCGTCGCGGCCAGCGCACTGACCGCCACCCGCCAGACCGGCCGGGTGCGAGTGCGGGCCGCGGCGGCGGGTCTCAAAGCCGGGGAGACTGCCATCGAAACCTTGCGCGGCACCATTGTGCTGAAGGCCAGCCCGCCGGAGCGCGTCAAGCTGAATTCGGACGGGGCGTGGCTGCCGTTGCGGGTCACCCTGTACGCCACGATTCAGGCGGGCGGCGTGACCGTGAAGTCAGCCAATACGATGCTGCGGATGCACGTGACAGGCGGAGCCGGCAAGACGCCGGAAGACCGCCAGGTGCGCGCCGTGAACGGCATCGCCACGTTCCCGGACGTGTTCTTCGAAAAACCGCCCAACTACGTCATGCACGTCACTGGCGATGGTCTGGAGCCGGCGCGGATTCCGATCTACTGAGGAGGCCCGTGGTCTATGACTTCCCGTGAGCGCTTTCTCAAGGTCATCCAGGACGAGATGCCAGACCGCGTGCCTGTAACGCTCTTCCTCTGCGACGGCGGGCACTTCCTGAATCAGCTCTATCCCGAGATCGGATTCCGATCTACTGAGGAGGCCCGTGGTCTATGACTTCCCGTGAGCGCTTTCTCAAGGTCATCCAGGGCGAGATGCCGGACCGCGTGCCGGTAACGCTCTTCCTCTGCGACGGCGGGCACTTCCTGAATCAGCTCTATCCCGAGATCGATTTCCTGGAGCACGAGCGTCTTCAATTGAAGGTCATTGAGGTCCAGAAGCAGTTCGGCGCCGATGTCTTCGTCCGGATGCTGTACGGAGTGAACGACCCCCTGTTTATCCATATGGGCGGGCTCAATGTCACGCGCCAGACCGGAGACTGGGAGGTCCATACCGAAGAGGTGCCGCACGGCAATACCCGGATCCAGCGGTCCATCATCCGCACGCCGGCCGGCACACTCACCCAGGACTTCTCCACCACGGAAGTCCGCCCGGGCACCTTCGTCTTCGCCTGCACGAAGAAGCCCATCGCCAACGAAGCGGACCTGGACATTGCCATTCGCTACGAACCGCGAATGCCGCCCGAGTGGAAGCAGCAGGTGAAACAGCGCATTCAGCGCATCCAGGCCGCCTTGGGCGACGACGGAATCCTCGGCACCTGGACGCCGCACGGCCCTTTCAATAACGCTTCCCTCCTCATTGATCACGATGTCTTGTACAGCCTGTTCCGCGTGGACTATCCGTTCTACGAGAAGCTGATGAACTTCGCCATGGACCGGATCCTGGACTACACGGCGGCCATCGACGACGCCGCGCCCGACGTCCATTGTGTCGGCGGCAACGTACCCGGCGGCTTCCTGGGCAAGGCGAACTATGATCGCTACATCCTGCCCTTTGAGAAGAAGTACATCGACTTTGTGCAGCGCAACGGCCGCCCGGCGATGTATCACAACTGCGGTCAGGTGATGAACTTGGTGGAGTCCTACAAACAACTCGGAGTCCGTATGGTGGAGCCCTTCTCCCCCCGCCCGCTGGGCGATGCCGGCCTCGCCCGGGTGAAGCAGATTGTGGGCCGGGCCTACATTGTTCTAAGCGGCGTCGATCAGGTGAACGTGCTGCAGAACGGCACCCTGGACGAGGTGCGGCGCATCACCCGGGAAACCATGCTCACCGGTAAGCCGGGCGGAGGCTTCATTATGCAGTCCGTGGACTTCCTGGAATACGGCACGCCCGTGGAAAACGTCGCGGCCTATGTCGAGACCGCCTTAGAGCACGCCGGCTACTGATTGCCCGGCCTTCTGGATTCTCTGCGGTCGACGCCGGCCAGCCCCGGCGGGTGGACTCCTGGCCAGTCCGCCAGACGCTCCAACTCCACACCGCGTTGCGGTGCTGGCGCCGAATACCATGCCCCTCTGGACAACCTGGCCAGTCCGCCAGACGCTCCAACTCCACACCGCTGGTGAGCAGAAGAGTCAGCAGGTGCTGGTGGCCGGGCCGCGAGCCTTTCTGCTGGAGAGATTGAGACCTGCATGTGGCGCCGGGCTTGATACAGGCACCCTGACTGCCCCGGCAAGAAGGGGATTGAGCCCCGATTCTCCCTTGTCCCCAAACCGCAGTCACCAGGCTTTCAATTTTAGTTAATCCGTCAGCCCTCAATAACTTACAGAGCCCATCACCCACCCCGATTTGGTCCCACCCCGGATACTGGTTCCGGGTGCCACTTCACACAGTGCCCCGGAAACACCGGGGTCGCCTCGGCCTATCCTGTGATCCACCCGCTCTTTGACTCGTGAAACGTTCTATTCCATGGAGCGCGCTCATCGCGCCACGCGCTCCCTGGACATGGGCCGCCCCGGATCGGGCCCGCCCACCGGGTGGGGATCCTAAAAATCGAGCAGTTTTGCCAATCCGCCTCTAACCCGCTGAAAAAAAATGACTTCTAGACAAAAACGGCCCGAAAGCGAACCCAAGACCCATCTTCGCCCCTAAGTCGCTGACACAAAGCCGCTTACACCCGTTTCCAGATGTCTTTTCACCCAAAAACGAACCCGGGAATCGTGTGTTCGGGCCCGCTGCCTGCAACCACCACTTTCCCCCTGGCCCGCCGGTTCGGCCCCCAGCATTCCGGCGCCGCCCGCCACCGGCACCCTCCGCCGGATGTGCTATCCTCGCCCTTAATCCATGGACTATTCTCCTCAGGAAGGCGTTGCGCCGTCGAGCACCAGCCACCCCGCGGCCCACGCTCGACTCCACCCCGCCCATAGCGGCTCCCCAGGAAGGCGGAATCAATAAGTTGCACGTGCAAAAGGGCTCTCAAATCTTCCGCACCAAGAGCATTGAAGCGCTCGTGGCTGCCTCCAACGAACCAGGCAAGAAACTGGAGCGGACCCTCGGCGCCTGGAGCCTCATGGCCCTGGGCATCGGCGCCGTCATCGGCAGCGGCATCTTTATCCTGACCGGCACCGCCGCCGCCGGCGAGGTCCGCAGCGTCCACTCCATTCTGCACGTCCCGTTGCTGGACCTGATCCTCAATGGCGCCAATTCCAGCTTCACGCTCGGCCGGCCTGGCGCCGGTCCTGGCGTGGCCCTCTCGTTCCTGCTCACCGCCATCGCCTGCGGCTTCGCCGCCCTGTCCTATGCCGAGATGGCCTGCGCCATCCCAGTCGCCGGCAGCGCCTACACCTACGCCTACGCCACCCTCGGCGAACTGGTGGCCTGGATGATCGGCTGGAATCTCATCCTGGAATACGCGGTCAGTAACATGGCGGTGGCCGTCGGCTTCTCCGCCTACTTCAACGACATCCTCGAATCCATCTTCGGATTCCACCTGCCCAAACACCTGTCGGAGCCCATGATCGTCGGCGGCCAGTTCACAGGCAGTTGGTTCAATCTCCCGGCCTTTCTGATTCTGATGCTCCTCACCTGGGTCCTCACCTACGGCATCAAAGAGAGCGCGCGCACCAACAACATCATGGTGGTGATCAAGATCGCCGCCATCGCCATCTTCGTCATCGGCGCCGGACGCGCCGTGCACACCTCCAACTGGCACCCGTTCATGCCCAACGGCATGTCCGGCGTGCTCACCGGCGCCGCCATCGTCTTCTTCACCTATATCGGGTTCGATTCCGTTTCCACCGCCGCCGAGGAGTGTAAGAATCCCCAGCGGGATCTGCCCATCGGCATCATCGGCACCCTGCTGGTCTGCTCCACCCTCTACATCGCAGTGGCCCTGGTGCTCACCGGCATCGCTCCCTGGCGGAGCTTGAACAATGCCGCCCCTGTCGCCGAGGCGCTCAAGAATTTGCGCATGGACGGCATTCGCGAATGGGTCGGCGTCGGCGCCATCGTCGGCATGCTCTCCTCCCTGCTGGTCTTCCAGTACGGGCAGGCCCGCGTCTGGTTCGCCATGTCGCGCGACGGGCTTTTGCCGAAGCTCTTCTCGCGCATCCACCCCAAGCACAAAACGCCCCACGTCAGTACCTGGATCGCCGGTTTTGCCGTCGGTATCCCGTCCGGCGTCTGGGACATCGGCACCTTCGCGGATCTGTCCAACATCGGCACCCTGTTCGCCTTCAGCATCGTCAGCGCCGGCGTTCTGATCCTGCGCCGGACCCAGCCGGACCGCCCCCGCAGCTTCCGCGTCCCCTTCGGCCCCGTCTTCCCCACTCTGTCCATCCTCAGTTGCCTGATCCTGATGCTGGCGCTGCCTCTGGAAACCTGGGTCCGCTTTGTCGTATGGTCGATCATCGGCCTGGTCATCTATTTTCTTTTCGGAAAGAGGAACAGTGCGCTGGCTACTTAGCCCATTCCTGTTGGTGACGGCGCTCGCTGCGGCGGCCCAGGTGGCCCACCAGGAGCATCCGCCGCGTTCGGCCGGCGAGTACGCGCGCGTGCTGGAGGATCCATCTCGCGATACCTGGCAGCGCCCGCACGAAGTCATCACAGCCCTCCAGTTGCGCCCGGACGAGGTCATCGCCGATATCGGCGCCGGCACCGGCTACTTCGCCCGCCGCTTCGCCCGCCACGCCGGTCAGGTGCTGGCCGTGGACATCGATGCCCAACTGCTGGCCATCGCCGCCAAGGACGCCCCGCCTAATTTCAAAACCGTGCTGGCCGCGCCCGATGATCCCAAGCTGGCTCCAAACTCCGTCGATACCGTCTTCTTCTGCGATGTCCTCCACCACATCGCCGGCCGGCCCGCCTACTATGCCAAGCTGAAGAGCGCGCTCAAGCCCGGCGGCCGCATCGTCGTCGTGGACTTCCACAAACGGGCGCTGCCCGTCGGCCCGCCCCCGGCCACGAAGCTCTCCATCCAGCAGGTCCGGGACGAACTCCGGTCCGCCGGTTTCCTTGAGACTGCTGCGTTTGATATCCTGGCTCACCAGTACTTTCTTGTGTTTCACTTGAGGTAAGCCCTATGGCCGCCGACCTCTACAGCCTGCAATGGCCCGTCCTGCTCGCCTGGTTGATCGCGCTCTTCTTCTTCCTGGCTTGGGCGGCCACCCTCCTGTTCTCCCGCCGCGCCGTTCGCAGCCACATTCGCGTCGGCTGGACCAGACCGCGCGGCCCCGTCCTGGCCGCGTCGAAGTGGCTTTTGGCCGCGGTGGCTGTGGCCATCGTACTGGCCCTGCTGCTGCCCTTGAGCGCCGCGGAGCAACCCCGCACGCAGGTGGTTTTGGCGCTGATCTACGCCGCCGTCACCTACGTCTGCTTTGGTTGGGCCTGGAAACAAGTGGCCGCCCGGATGAACCGTACTTCCGAGCAGGCGAGCGAGTGGAAGGCGAGCGGTGAATCCGCCCGGCGCCAGCTTTCGGGACTGTTGGAAGAGGGCGCGCTCCGGCGGAAAGCCTGCGAACTGCTGCAGAACCAGCTCCAGGTCAGCCACGCCAGTCTGTGGCAAGTACACGGCGACGCCTACCAGCGAACCGAATCCTCGCCCCAGATGCCGGTCTGCGCGACGGAGTTTGGCCGCAGTGCCCTGTTGCCGCGGACTCTCGCCGCCGGCCGCCCCGGCCGCAGCCTGATGCTCCTCAGTGCGCGTCGTCACCCGCTGCACTGGTCCCCTCTCGCCGGCGATGAGATGAAGGAGGCACAGGCTCAGTTGGCCACCCTCTTTGCCAACGTCGCCGTGTCCGTACAAAACCAGGCTCAGTTGGAAGGCTTCTTCCTGCTCGGCCCCCGCACCAACAGCCGCCCCTTCGCCGCCCACCATCTGGAGTTTGCCGAAGTGGTGGCACGCCAGTTGCTCCAGTCCCTGCACAGCGGGGCCGTCGCAGCTCTGGTCATCGATCGGGCCGCTAAACAAGCCGCCGACCGGGCAGCCCAGCAGGCCTCCCGGCGCTCGGCCCGCGCCACTCTCACACACCTCTACCCCCCGCAGCGAATCGACGTGCCAGGCATCGAATACGGCGTCGATTACTGGCTCGGTGAACAGCCCACCGGCGTCTGTTACGACATCGTCGCCCTGCCCAACCAGATGGCCCTTTTCCTGCTCGCCGATATCGAGGGGCCGGCCGAAGACGCCGCCATCCGCCTCGTGCAGTTCCAGGCCCTCATCCGCAACCGCGCCTGGACCCACATGGAAGATCTGGCCGAACTCGCCCGCCACGCCACGCGTGGCCTCGCCCACTCGCTCGCCCATCACCCCCCCATCTCCTTCTTCTGCGCCCGGCCCGTACCCGGCGCCCGCCGGATTCAATACCTCAATGCCGGCCATTTTCCACCCATCCTGCTGCGCCGCTCCAGCGCCGGCGCGGAGGTCACCCGGCTCCATACCGGCGGTCCAGCCATCGGGCCGGTGCTCGCCACGCCGTATCAGTCCGGCGAAATTGAACTCGGGCGCGACGACCTCGTCGTCATCCCCTCCCGCAGCCTGATTTCTGCCGTCAATGCCAAATCCGAAGCCTGGAGCGAAAGCCGCCTCGTCGTCAGCCTGCTCGGCTGGGAGAACCGCCCCGTCCAGGAACTCACCCAAAAGGCCATCCAGGCCGCGAATGATTTCACAGCCGCCGATCCTCAACAGCCGCCCCGCTTTCTCATCGCCTTGCGATCTGCGCCGGTGTTCCACGGCTCAGACGTTTAGAATGGTAGTAGAGACTGCGGTCTCCATGAGGATCCCATCGTTTTGAGCACCCCCACCGAGACTGGCGCGCCGGCAGCGTCCACCCTGTTCCAACGCGCCGGCCAGTGGTTCCTGCACTCCGGTATCCAGGAAGCCCACGGCGGCGTCGCCCGCTACCATTACATCGCCGAACGCCGCAACGCGCGCACGTCCACCGAAATCACCGGCTATGCCGTCAGCGCCCTGCTGGAGATGCATGACCGCACCGCCGGCCCCTCCTACCTGGCTGCCGCCCGGCGCGCCGCCGGCCTGCTCTGCCGCGCGTGGGACTCCGCCGCCGGCGCCATGCCGTTCGAATGGGCGGCCGACGGCGTTCTGCCCGAACACCACTCCTACTTCTTCGATAACGGCATCATCATCCGCGGATTGCTGCGCCTTTGGCAGAAGGCGCCGGAGCAGCGCTACCTGGATACCGCGGTCCTCTGCGCGGACTCCATGCGGCGC